>JBJEPA010000237.1:0-4170 GCA_051880995.1 Ruminococcus sp. | reverse complement strand
GGAACTGTTTGATGAAATTATCAAAAATGAAGAGTGTTACAGTCTGCAAACTCTTAAAGTAAGCGGTTCAGACTTGATTCACAGCGGTATAACCGAGGGCAAAATAATAGGAGATACCCTTAACCGTCTGCTAAATCTTGTGATTGAGGGAAAATGCAGTAACACAAAAGAAGAATTGCTGAAAAATATTTAGGCAGAACTTTACTGAAATTTGGTGATATAAAAAATCCTTACCTGTAAATGACCCGACCCCCAAAAGTTAGACCTAAAAATCCAACTTTTGGAGGTCGCCACATAAAAGGCAAGGATTTTTATTATAAATTATGTTTTTCTGAACGGTGGCACGCTGTATCATAAACCTCATCATCTGCCCTTGCACCTATCACTACAACAAGCATTTCTGTTTCTGTTTTAATTAGTTTATATACAACCCGGATTCCGGCATTTCGCAATTTGATTTTTAAAAAGCCGGATAAATTGTTATTTCCTTTATTTCCAAGGGGCTTTCCATAACCGCCGTCATAAACAGATACAAGATTTTGCAGGACTTTGTTTATCGCTTTTATCACTAATATTCGCTGATTTCCTGCAAGGCTTTTTAAGTCCTTTTTTGCTTCGGGTAGAAATTTTAATTCCCAGTTCATTCTATTTCTACCTCTGTGCAATTGGCAATATCTTCATCGGTAATACCAAGCTCCCTATAAATATCTTCTGCAGGAATAGCATCGCTTGGATTAAAGTTTGACATTCTTTCGTTTGCGGTGGCAAGTAAACGGGCATCATTTACTTCGTCCATAATGCGGAGATATTCTTCGGGGGACAGAAGTACACATTCTGCAGTATTATTTTTCATAACTACTTTTGCACCGCTTTGCTTAACTTCTTCAAAAATTTTGCCTGCAAGTCCACGGTTGAACTGAGAAATTGAAATAGTGTCCTTAATTGCACTTGTAATGTTAGCCATACTAATCACCTCTGTATAAAAAGTATATCACAAATAGGTGTAAATGTAAATATATTTATTGATAAATTTATTGATAAAATTCAACTATACATATCAATAACAGTATATGCAATGGGTAATATTTATATCCTATTAACCCCTGTTTTCTTAGCGGCCTCAATAACAGCCTCTGCTACTGCCTGTCCTATTCTCTTGTCGAATGCCTCAGGGAGGATGTACTCAGCATTAAGCTCCTCATCACTAATAAGTCCGGCAATGGCAAGGGATGCGGCAACTTTCATTTCCTCGTTAATCTCCTTAGCTCTGCAGTCTAAAGCACCTCTGAAAATGCCGGGGAAAGCCAGAACATTGTTAATCTGGTTTGGAAAATCACTTCTGCCTGTTCCCACAACAGCGGCACCGGCTGACTTTGCCTTGTCAGGCATAATTTCCGGTGTTGGGTTTGCCATAGAGAAGATAACAGGGTCCTTAGCCATGGATTTAACCATATCTTCTGAAACAATGTTAGGTGCACTAACGCCAATAAATACATCAGCACCTTTCATTGCATCAGCAAGAACACCTGTCTTTTTACTTCTGTTGGTTTCCCTTGCAATTTCTGAGTGAGCAGGGTTAAGACTTTCGTCGCCCTCACAAAGAATACCGTCCTTGTCACACATAGTAATGTTTTTAACACCGATATTCATAAGATGCTTGCAAATTGCAGTTCCGGCAGAGCCGGCACCGTTGATAACCACTTCGATTTCCTCAATATTTTTGTTGACAACCTTAAGTGCGTTAATTAGTGCAGCAGCAACAATTATTGCTGTGCCATGCTGGTCATCGTGAAAAACAGGAATATCGCACTTTTCTTTTAACTTCTTTTCAATTTCAAAGCACCTTGGGGCTGAAATATCCTCAAGATTAATTCCGCCAAAGCTACCGCTGATAAGATAAACTGTGTTTACAAATTCGTCAACATCCTTGCTTCTTACACATATGGGAAAAGCGTCAACATCTGCAAATTCTTTAAATAAGGCACATTTACCCTCCATAACCGGCATACCGGCCTCAGGGCCAATGTCACCCAAGCCAAGGATAGCAGTACCGTCTGTTACAACAGCAACAAGGTTGTTTCTCCTTGTAAGTTCAAAGGATTTGTTGTAGTCCTTGTTAATTTCAAGGCAAGGCTCTGCAACGCCGGGTGTGTAAGCAAGGGACAAATCCTCACTGCTGTTAACCTTTACTCTTGAAACAACTTCAATTTTTCCGTTCCATTCATAATGTTTCTTAAGAGATTCTTGTCTTATATCCATTTTATCTTCCTCCTAAACTTCTCCGATTATTATACAACTAATTACCTTTTCGTTCAATACCCCAAAATAGTTTGACAAAATTAAGTTTATACATTAAAATATTCTTGCAACCAAGTTGGACAGCTGCGGTTAGAAGCGAAAGCGACTATCCGAGGAAAGTCCGAGCTCCACAGAGCAAAAATAACGGCTAACGGCCGCCGGGGGCGACCCCAGGGATAGTGCAACAGAAAATAACCGCCGTATTATTTACGGTAAGGATGGAAAGGTGAGGTAAGAGCTCACCGGTGTTATGGAGACATAACAGCCGTGTAAACCCTATTTGGAGCAACACCATGGAGGGACATATATGCTTGCTCGGCAGTCCCATGGAGGTGGCATTGAGCAAATGTGGTAACACTTTGCCAAGATAGATGGCTGTTCACGACAGAACTCGGCTTATAGATTTGGTTGCACTTGATTTTAGAAGAACCCTTTTGGGTTCTTTTTTCTTTTGCGGAATAATTGTAATATTTTTACGACTAAAATTGATATTCTTTGACAGAAAATTACAATAAAATTACATTAAAGGGGCTTATATGTAATTATTTTTGATAAAAAGTTTCATTTTTTTAAATTAAATTACAAAAAGGTCTTGTTTTTTTTCTTTTATCGTATTATAATATGGACATGCTGAATTGACTTTAAAGAATTATTTAAAAGAATTTCTTTAAAGAATTACTTAAAAGAAATATTTATATTTTACGGGGAGAATGTTTATGAGACTGAGAAAACAAGAATTAGGGGATAGAAACCTAATTGGCGCAAGAGTTGAAGCGGCAAGAAAGAAGAAGGGTATGAAGCAAAAGGAATTGTTGGCACAGCTCCAGGTAAACGGTGTTGATATGAACGCTTCAGGTCTTTCTAAGCTTGAGGGGCAGATTAGATATGTAACAGATATTGAGCTTGTTGCACTTGCTGATATTCTTGAAATTTCTGTTGATTCACTGCTTGGCAGGGACTAAAAACTACGGTGACTTAGGTGTCACCGTTTTTTATTGCAAAAAATAATTGAAATTTACTCTTCTTTTGATATAATTATATGGTAATACTATGTAAACACTGAATGTATAAATATGTTTTATTCAGCGTTTTCCTAATTGGAGGATATTGATATGAACAAGGTTGACAGCTTTTTTAATAGTATAAAAGACAAGAGGGTTGCTTTTTGCGGACTTGGAATAAGTAACTTTCCTGTTATGGAGATGTTTGTAAACCACGGTATTGATGTTACTGCTTGTGATAAAAGAGATTTTGACTCCCTTGGTGAAAATGCAGACAAGGCAAAGAGCCTTGGCGTAAAACTTTCTTTAGGCGAGGATTACCTCAAAAACCTTGATGTTGATATTGTTTTTAGAACTCCCGGTATGAGGTACTATATGGATGAACTTGTTGAAATGCGAAACAAAGGTGTCATTGTTACATCTGAGATGGAGCTTTTCTTTGAACTTTGCCCTTGTAAAATTGTTGCTATAACAGGTTCTGATGGAAAAACCACTACAACATCTATTATTTCTGAATTTCTAAAGGCACAGGGCAAAAAGGTTTACCTTGGTGGTAACATAGGGAAACCCCTTTTGCCTGAAATTGATGAGATTAACCCTGAGGATTATGCAGTAGTAGAACTTTCTTCATTCCAGCTAATTTCTATGAGGACAAGTCCTGATATTGCTGTAGTCACAAATGTTTCTCCTAACCACCTTGACATTCATAAGGATATGCAGGAGTATGTTGACTCCAAAAGAAATGTCCTCTTGCATCAAGGTGCATTTTCAAAAACTGTCCTCAACCTTGACAATAAAATTTCAAACTCTTTTTCTGATGATGTAAGGGGAACTCTTGCAAAGTTCAGCAGACGAAAAAAAGTTGATAACG
>JBJEPA010000236.1:0-4230 GCA_051880995.1 Ruminococcus sp. | reverse complement strand
TCCTTATTGCGGAAGAGAAATCGAAAAAGCGAAACAGCAAGAACCTCAAACTGTAATAATTAACAACTACAACTACGCTTCCGGTGAACCAAAACCTTCAAGAGTACAAAACATTAATTGAACAATCAATGTAGAATTTGTAAGTGATAAAAATAAAATGGTTGCGTTAGTACTATGCATACTTTTTGGATATTTTGGGGTACATAAATTTTATGTTGGTAAAAAATCAAGCGGTATTTTATACCTCTGCACTTGTGGATTAATGGGTATTGGGTGGTTTGTTGATATTGTCCTTATAGCAACAGGCAAATTCAAAGATAGCCATGGTTTGAAGCTTAAATAGCCGGTCCTGCTCAATATTAACAGGTTAAATAGGTGTTACAAAGGAGAAAGACAGCGTAAAAGCAAAAATGCTTTTACGCTGTCTTTAGTGTTGACAGGCTTTGTTGAGCCTGTCGGTTAATTAGTATCATTGAACCTGATGGATTCGGTCAACGTTGTTTATTATTTTGTTGTAATAAACATGGCTTTTGACCAAGCAGAATAGTACTTTGTTCCCTTTACTGTCTTGTATGTGCAAACACGAACATAATATTTTTTCTTTGCTTTCAGTTTTGAAACAGTTTTAGATGTGGTTTTGTTTTTAGATACAGTCACGGTTTTATTGCTCTGCTTAAATTTTTTATCCGTTGAATACTGAATCTGATAACCTGTTGTCTGTGTTGCCTGCTTTTTCCACTTTACTGTAAATTCTTTTTTGCCTGCCGTCAGCTTTGATATACCTGTTGCTTTTGGATTGATGGTAAAGTACAGAGTTTTTGTTCCGCTGTAGTTGCCTTTGAAAGCAATCTTTACAGCATACTTTCCTACATTCTTTCTACCGCTTGCGTAGGTAACTGTATAATTGTTTGCGCTAATTGTCTTACTGTTTGAGCCTACTACTTTTACCCTTGGCTTTTTAACTTTGCCGTTATATGTGTATGAGGTTTCTGAAAGTTTGATTGTCTTTGGATAATAAATTGTTGACTTTGATTTTACTTCACCGCATACTGTACACTTTGTTACAACAGAGCCGTTTTTGTTCAGGGTTGCCTTGGTTACAGTTTTATTTAGCTTATGACCATCTGCGCAAGTTGTAGCGGGCATCATGGTCAGTTTTGTTCCAATCTGCAATGCAACACCGGTTTCATCGGAATGAGGATATTCAACATCTTTACCGTTAACTATCAATTTGGTTTTTGGTCCAAAAACATAACCTTGTTCAATGGCTTCATCCGTCAGTTTTAGATAAAGCTGGTAGTTATATTCTGTATTCCCCTTAAAGGAAGAAATCAATCCATCGCACCAGCCTCGCTCAACATAAGCACTATTCCAATAATCGGAGCTGGAAATAAATTCGTTATCTGCACTAAACCATCCCTCATAGTCGATAACATACAAAGCGTCGTTGGGTACTGTTCCTGTAAACACCGGCTTGTCGCCTGCTTTGAAGCTGATGGTTGCGTTGTTAATCAGCACATTCTCAATGACATTTTCTCTCTGTGAGATATCTGTAATTATGTCCGCATATGCAGGCATAAAAGTTTCTTTGAACAGGTTTAGCATTGACGGCTGAACATAGATAGCAAGGTCAGGATGACACTCTTCAAAAGAATTCTCAGACACATAGAAATAATCCTCGTTCTCGTCATAGTCTGTTAACTCAAAGATTACCTCACTAAGCTGTGAGCATTTGAAAAATGCCTGAGAGCCGATGGATTCTGTCTGTGGAGGTATTGTAACCCTTTCAAGCGAAGTGCAGTTCTCAAACGCATTACTATAAATTCTTTTTACCAACGGCATCTCAATTGTTTTAAGATATGTGCAATTCTCAAATGCATAAGAGCTAATACTTTCTAACAAAGGCATTTCAATGACTTTAAGTGAGGTGCAACCGTAAAAAGCACATTCTGAAATACTTTTTACTCCCGGCATTTCAATATTTTCAAGTGATAAACATTCTATGAATGCAGATTTAGCAATATTCTTTACAGATTCGGACAGTACAACTGTTTTCAGATTATCGCAATAGCTGAAGTCATATGAAGAAACGCTTGTAACATCACCACCGATATAAAGGGATTTCACCTTTGATTTACATTCGGAAGAGGTATCATTGCAGAGGTCATTCCAAGCCTTAACACCCTTATCGGTTATAATAGTCAGTTCTCCTGTTTCTTCATTAAGACGATAACCGTTTGTTTCAAGCTCTTTATCGCTTTCTTCCGCCCACTTGGCATACAACTGAATGTCATAACCCCTTGTGTTACTCATCCAGTCATAATTACTTGTGTCCTCAATTAAGCTGTCGTAATAAGCGGTTGGCTTATAGCACCAACCTACAAATGTGTATCCCTCACGAACAGGAACATAATCTCCGATATTGAAAAAGCTTTCACTTTCCTTATCAAGCTCATATATGGCAGATTCCTCACCGCCTATTGTTCCTCCATTAGGATTAAATGTAACTGTATAGCCGGATTTAAAAGTAGGAAACAGGGTTTCATCCCCAAAATTGTAGCTTGCTTTTGCCAGATTATTATCCCAATCAAAGGAAAGGACTGTTTTATCTCCCACCTTTTCCTGGTCTGCAAAGTACATTCCTCCGTCCCATTTATTAAAATGATAACCGGGTCGAACTAAGTTTGGCAAAACAAGTTCCTGTTTCTCACGCTGAATGTAGTAACGGTCAGGCAGTCCTTCCTTTTCGCCATCAAGCAAATCTTTATAAGATATGGTATAATAAGGCTCGAAAAATTTTATTTTACAATTACTTTTATGTGTTGAATTCGCCTCAACTATTGGCGTCATACCGTATTCTCCGCCGTAAAGTGTGCCCTCACTTTCCGTACTGGTTTTTTGCACCTGCTGAAGAACGATAGGCGTATTTGTGTTGTTAACATAGCCAACTGTCACCGTTGTTTCTTCACTCAGAGCTTGCTGTAATGCCTCCTGAAAAGTTGCCTGAAGTTCCGGATCTTCAGGCATCTGCCCAAGTGCATCACTTAAATCGCCTCTCTCATAGGCCATTTTTATTACATTATAAGTATCCTCTATGCTCTCTAACCCCGAAACATCAGCAGTATTTCTCACTAATTTGGAGATTACCGACACATCACCAAGCTCAAGTGACGCATTATACAGTCTGGGATTAGTAACATCCTGACCGTAATAACCCACGGTATGAAAAACCTCATATTGTGGCTCAATACGGAAACTTTCACCAGGCATAATAAGTTCATTTGAAATATCGTAGTTGTTGCTTGCACTCAAAGTGTGATCTGTTCCTGCCCCGACAGATGGGACGTTTTTTTCCTGCTCTAGAGCAGACTCAGCCGAAACGCTTAACGGCAAGGCTGAAACAGAAATAAATACTGAAAGCAAAGTCGCAAGAACACGATTTTTAAGTCTTTTCTTTTTCATATGTTTTCCTCCTTAAAATATTTTACTAAAATATGCAAATAATATTGCATATTCATTGTAATCATTATACAATGAAACAAAGTATTATTTATCAATATTTCCGATATGTCATTGTCCAAATCGGAAATTACAGCCTTTTCAAACATACACAAAGTATAATTATGATGTAGTAATAAGGAATTCAGGGAGGTAAACTCTATGAAATTCAATGAAAAGCTTAATGAATACATAGAAATACTGGGTTGTACAGCAAAGGAGCTTAGCCTATGTTCAGGTATTTCTACTGCTACAATAAGCCGTTACAGAAACGGTGAGCGCATACCGGAAATTAATTCCAATGCTTTAAATCAGCTTAGTAGTGCTATTGTTCAGACAGCAAAGCAAAGAAAGATAAACGAAATCACCGCTGATTCCGTAATGGAGAGCTTTTTAAATTGCACAGATATTGTTACAGTTGACAAGGAGCATTTAAGGCAGAATTTCAACACTTTGATTTCTGTTCTGAACATAAATATCAGTAAGCTTTGTTGTGATACAAATTATGACGCATCAACTGTTTTTCGATTCAGAAACGGCTCACGCCAACCCTCCGAGCCGACGAAATTTGCCGCTGCCATCGCCGGATATATTTCCAGAGAGATGGACAGTACCGGGGAAATATCTGTTTTGGCGAAACTTATTGGATGCCCTCAGGAGGAGCTTTCCGACAGTTCAAAAAGATTTAAAAAAATACAAAACTGGCTGTTGGAAGGCAAAAGCACAAGAACT
>JBJEPA010000235.1:0-17613 GCA_051880995.1 Ruminococcus sp. | reverse complement strand
AAAATATATACAAAGAATTTTATGAGGGAACAAAAATTAAAATAACTGCTCATTTCAAGGACGGTACAGAAAAAACACAGACCGTACAGCTTTCTGTAAAAACAATGAGCTGGGCAGAGGCTTTCCCTGACAAAGAGGAATACAAGAATGACACAGACATAATATCCCAGTTTCTTGAGTATAAATTGGTGGAAGAATAACCCATAACAAAACCAGCCTGCCACAGTAGTGACAGGCTGATTTTTCGTGCCTAAATTTTATTAATATTTTCCCACAAACTTTGCCTTTGACGGGGCGTTTGGTTTTATTAATTTTTTGCAGGTTTTTAGCTTTGATTTTGGACAATTGAATGTGGGGGTTTTGTTGATGATTTTGAATGCGTCAAGTCCGACCGTATTAAGTGAGGTGGATTTTAAATTCACTGTTTTCAGCTTTGTACATCTTGCAAATGCCCTTACTCCAATTTGTTTTACCTGCTTTGGAATGGTGATGCTTTTCAGTGAACTGCATTTGTAAAAGGTGTTATCACCTATGTATTTTAGCTTATTTCCTGTCGAAACATTTGCTAATTTTTTACAGCCGTAAAAGGTGTTTTTGCCGATTTTTTCTGCTCCGTAAAATTTTACACTCTTAAGCTTGGTGCAGTTTGCGAATACGGAAGAATATCTTGTTTTTGCGTTTTTATTTGTGTCGCAATGGTTAAATGTGTTTTCTAACAGCTCGCCAATATTTGCCTTTCTTATTATGTCAAGTTCCTTTTCGTCATAATCAACCCATTTTCCGTATTCAATATTTTTCACTTTAGGAAAAGAGATTTTTTCAAGACTTTTACAGCCTACAAAGGAATATTTGCCAAGTGTTGTCACTTTGCTTAGGGTGTTGTTGCTGTTTATTTTTTTAAGATTTGAGCATCCCCAAAATGTGCCGTCACCAATATATTCCGCATTAGGAATATTTACACTTTTTAGATTTGTGCAATTCCCGAACAAGCCTTCATTTTTTGTATCGGCAAAAGGGTCGTGTCCTGATAATAATGACTTTAAGCTTTTCAGGGAAATACTTTCAAGGCTTTTGCAACCAAAGAACGCAGAGCGACCAACATATGTCACATTATCAAGGTGATTATTTTCGTTAATTGTATTGAGAGAACTGCACTTGTAAAATGTTTTTGGCGCAAGTTTTTTTATGTTTGGTATGTATGCGTATTCAAGTGAAGAACAACCCTGAAATGAGCCAATGTATTCCTCGTGTAAAGGATAGCACCAACGACGACTGCTTCCATCTTCGTAATCTCTTACGGAATAATAATCAAGCTTGCTAAAGGTGAATATGGGGTCAACCCTGGTTATTCTGTTTCTGCCGATATTTTGTATTTTTGGAAATTCCGCATACGCAAGGGATTTGCAGTTTGCAAAAGCGCCCAACGAAATTTCGGTAACATTTTCACCATATATCCCTTTTAACTTTGGGCAGTCGAAAAAAGCAAGCTCTTCAATATATCTTAGAGAAGACGGCAATACAACCTCTTCTAAATTTTTCATACCGTGAAAATACTCGTTAGGTATTTCCTTTACTCCCTCTGTTACAACAAGCTTGGTTGCCCTCTGGAATATGGTTTCTCGTTCTTTTTCATATTTTCCATTGATGAAATCCGGATCGTCAAAAACATTAAAATATAATCTGCTTTTTATATCCTTGCCCGAATAATACAATGTATTTGTACCAGTATCGAACTTTATATTTTCACAAAGCTCAATAATCTCACCCTGTTCCTCCTGTGCAAAAACAGTAAATGACGAACAAGAAAACAAAATACATAGGATAAGTGAAATAGATATTAGTTTTTTCATAAAATCACTCCTTCTTCTTTTATTGTAATTATTAGGATAAATTTTTTCAATTTGCATTTTAAACAAAGCATATACTGGTTATTTGTTACATTTGCCAACAATTGTATGATTATTTTGTTTTACATTTCCTTGCATTTTCAACAAATCTTTTAATCTTTTCGGGGTCTTTGCCGGGTTTGTTGTCGTACTCTACACCTGAGGACACATCTACTCCGTCAGGATGGATGTACTCTATTGCTTTAGCCACATTTTCAGGGTTCAGTCCTCCGGCAAGGATAAGGATTTTGTCGTCCTTTGGCAAAGTTTTTACAAGGCTCCAGTCAAAGACCTTTCCGCTGCCCGGCTCCTGTGCGTCAAACACATACCCAACAACCTTTTGTGACACCTTGTATCTTTCGTACAAAGCCATATCCTTTATGTTAAATGCCTTTAGGATAGGCAGATTTATTTTACTTTCCAGCTCCTCACTTAATTCTCCGTGAATTTGAACATAGTCAAAATCAAGGCTCTCTATGATTTTGATTTCTTCATATGTGGGGGAAACCACAACTGCAACCTTTTTTATGCTTTTGTCAAGTGCGGATATGATTTCCCTTGCTGTTGTTGGGGTGATGTTCCTTTTGCTCTTTGGGAAGAACATTACCATTCCTGCCAGGTCAATCTTGTTTTTATTTAAAAATTCTGCCTCTTCTTTTGTTGTAAGTCCGCATACCTTTATCTTCATTTTTATCCTTTCTCAATAAAACACCACTACTTTGTCATTCCGAGCTTGTCGAGGAATCCCCTTCCTTTACCACCTACTTTGTTAAAGAAATAATACTTTCCTATAACCTGTTAGTGTCGATTTATGCACTACTGCTTTCCGTTCAGATTCTTCAGTCGCTTTGCTCCCTCGGAATGACAAGGAGAGGGTGAGCTTTCCTCCCTCAGAATATAATGGAAAGAGGAGTTTACTCACTTAAGTTTTAAGTTAACACCTTTCATAAAAATAAAGTCCGTAATTGCTTACGGACTAATGTTTTTATTCTTCGTTTTCAATAGCAGAGTCGAATTTCTCTTTTTCCGCCTGTGGTTTGCTTTTCATCAGCTTTAACTGCTTTGACTTAATGTCCTTGCTCTTTAAAAATTCACCCATATCAAAGTCAAGGTCATCCTTGTCAATTAAGAAACCGTCAGCCTCGTTCACATAAAAGTAGAAGTAATCCCTGTCCTCATAAATGCAGTAAAAATCGCTGTAAGGGATTTTGTCCTCACCAACAGTAACAGCGGTGTTGCCAAAGATATATTCAGCGGTAAATTCCTCGGCATTTTCAGCCTCTCTCTGGGGGCGGAGGTAGTACAGGTATGTGATGATAAGTACGCCCACTATTGCGATTGAGGGGTAGATAACTGTTGTAAAGTTAAGCTCAAACCGTCTGTTGTACAAAAACGCCAGCACCACAACCCCCATACACAGGATATACAGTAGCCACGGCTTTAAAAAAGACTTCTTTGTAAGGGTGAACCTTTTGAAGTCAACAAGTGTTTCTTTGTTATAATTTGTAGTAATTTTATGTTCCATATTATTCACCTTAAGTAATTCTATCACAAAATGTCAAAAGACGCAATGGTTTTCTTGTTCTTGATATATATTTTACAATGTGATATAATTATCTGAAAATATATTGTAAGGAGAAGTGTTATGGATGTAAGAGTCAATGACAAAATTGAGATGAAAAAAACTCATCCTTGCGGAAACAAAATCTTTACCGTTACAAGAATCGGTATGGATTTTAAAATTAAGTGTGACAAATGTGGCAGAGAGGTAATGATTCCTCGCAGTAAAGCCGAAAAAAATATTAAGAAGATAATCAGGGAATAATATGTTTGATAAGATTGAAATTTTCAGCAAAAGATACGACGAACTGAACAACAGACTGTACGACCCGTCTGTTGCAGGTGACGCTACAAAATTTAACGAAATAATGAAGGAAATCAAGTCCATTGAGGCTATTGTGCTAAAGTACCGTGAGTACAAGCAGGCACAGCAGACCGTTGAGGACAGCCTTGAAATCCTAAAAAGCGAAAATGACGATGAACTTCGAGAACTTGCCCAAATGGAGATGGACGAGGCAAAGGGAACCTTGCCAAGTCTGGAGGAAGAACTAAAAATTCTACTTTTGCCAAAGGACCCCAACGACGACAGGAATGTTATTGTTGAAATCCGTGGCGGTACAGGTGGAGAGGAAAGCTCCCTTTTTGCAGGGGATTTGTTCAGAATGTACTCGATGTACGCCGACAAAAAGGGATTTAAAACAGAAATTTTGTCTGCCAATGAAACCGGTCTTGGGGGTTACAAGGAAATTTCCTTTATGGTTAACGGTGACGGTGCATACAGCAAGCTAAAATACGAAAGCGGAACTCACCGTGTTCAGCGTGTGCCTGAAACAGAGTCCTCCGGCAGAGTGCATACCTCTGCCGTAACTGTGGCTGTGCTCCCCGAGGCTGACGATGTTGAGGTGGATATTAACCCCAACGATTTGCAGATAGACACCTTCCGTTCATCAGGGGCCGGTGGTCAGCACATCAACAAAACCTCCTCCGCAATAAGAATTACCCACATACCAACAGGTATGGTGGTTGAGTGTCAGGACGAAAGAAGTCAGTACAAAAACAAGGACAAGGCTATGAAGGTGCTGAAGTCCCGACTTCTGAAGATTGAACAGGACAAGCAGAATGCGGAGATTTCAGAGAACAGAAAAAGTCAGGTAGGCTCCGGTGACAGAAGTGAAAAAATCAGAACCTACAATTTCCCACAGTCCAGAGTAACCGACCACAGAATAGGACTTACACTTTATAAATTGGATGATATTTTAAACGGAAACCTTGACGAAGTGATTGATGCCCTCATAGCATATGACAGGGCAGAAAAACTAAAGGAAAGTATGGATAATAAGTAAATGGAAACTAAACTGCTGAGGGATACAACAGAAGATATTGCCACAGCCGCAAAAATCATCAATGAGGGCGGTATTGTTGCCATGCCCACAGAAACTGTATATGGCTTGGGGGCAAATGCCCTTGACGGCAACGCTGTCAGCAAAATCTTTAAGGCCAAGGGTAGGCCAATGGATAACCCCCTTATTGTCCATGTTTCCTCAGTAAAAATGGCGGAGGATTTACACCTTTACAGGGAGTTTACTAAGGAGGCTAAGGCTTTGGCGGAAAAGTTCTGGCCGGGGCCTCTCACAATTATTCTCCCAAAGGGTGACTGTATTCCCCATGAAGTGTCGGCAGGCCTTCCCACAGTTGCTGTAAGGTGTCCATCTCACAAGGTGGCACAAAAGCTCATAGCACTTTCTGGCAAGCCACTTGCAGCCCCATCTGCTAACATTTCCGGCAAGCCAAGTCCCACAAAATTTCAGCACTGTGTAAACGACCTTATGGGCAAGGCTGACGCTATAATTGACGGCGGTGAGTGTTCCGTAGGAGTGGAAAGCACAGTTGTAACACTTGCGACAAATCCCCCAAGACTTCTCCGCCCCGGTGGTGTGACAGTTGAACAGCTTGAAAGTGTTTTGGGCAAGGTAGATATAGACGATGCTGTGTTGGATAAACTAAAGGAGAACGAGGTTGCATCTTCTCCGGGAATGAAGTACAAGCACTATGCCCCCTCGGCACAGGTTTACCTTGTTAAGGGCAAGGAGTTTGTCAGCTTTGTAAACAGGGTAAGTGACAGCACAACAGCGGTTGTTTGCTTTGACGAGGATAAATCAAGTATAAAAAGCATAACATATCCAATAGGCTCAAGGGATGACTACTTTTCCCACGCACACAAAATTTTTGATGTGCTAAGGCAGATTGATAAGGATGAAAACATCAAAAAGGTGTTTGCCCCTTTGCCAAGGGTTGAGGGTGTTTCCCTTGCTGTTTACAACAGGCTGATTCGTGCATCAGCTTTCAGGATAATAAACGCAGATGCCTATGTTGTAGGTCTTACCGGTCCCACAGGAGCCGGAAAATCCACAGTTGCAAGGGTGTTTGAGGAAAACGGCTATCACATAGTTGATACCGACAAAATCGCCAGAACAATTCTGGAAAAGGGCAGTCCCTTGCTACCGAGGATTGCAAAAGCTTTTGGAGAAGATGTAATCAACAGTGAGGGTTGCCTGAATAGAAAGCTACTTGCAAAAAGGGCATTTGAAACAAGGGAGAAAACCGACCTGCTAAATTCAATCACCCACCCCTATATATATGAAAAGTCACTTCTTGAAATAGAGGAATATTCAAATAAAGGTTACGATAAATTTATATTAGACGCACCTGTACTGTTTGAAAGTGGTGGCGAAAAATACTGCAAGAAAACAGTTGCTGTGATTTCAGACCTTGAAAAAAGGATTGAGAGAATTACTTTGAGAGATAACCTCACAGAAAAAGAGGCTATAATGAGGATTAAGGCACAGCACAGCGATGATTACTACATTGACAGGGCGGATTTTGTCCTGAATAACAACAGCGGACAAAAAGAACTTGAAGAAAAGACTATATCCTTAATCAACGGGGAGTTGTAATGTCAGTTAACAGAAGACACAAATTTGATTCCGGCAAAATCAAAAAATACAACAGGGCGACAAATCAGAAAAACACCTCCTGTCACTATGAAAAATCCCCTCGTAAAAAAACCGGATGTTTAGGAAGAATAATTGCTTTTATCCTAATTATTGCTGTTGTCGGGGGTGTGATTTTCGGTGCTGTTCATCTCTTTTCTCAGGGATACATTCACGACAAGGTGGATGATATTAAGAAACTCCAGTACCCCAAAAAGTATTCGGAATATGTGGAAAAGTACAGCGAAAATTACGGTGTTGATGAACATTTGGTGTATGCCGTAATCAGAACAGAAAGCCACTTTAACGCAGATGATGTTTCGGGTGCAGGGGCAATGGGACTTATGCAGATTACCTCGGAGTGCTTTGAGTTTTTGCAGAACAACATTCCCGATGACTCCACAGAGTATGACGACTCCGCCCTTTATGACCCTGAGGTGAACATCAAGTTTGGAACATATTTTTTAAGCTATCTCCTTGACAGATATGACAATATAGAAAAAACCGCTTTGGCAGCATATAACGCCGGCTTTGGTGCGGTGGATAGTTGGCTTAGCGATCCAAGTTGTAGCAAAGACGGAGAAAATCTTGATGTGATTTTGTACCCCGAAACCGAAAATTATGTGAAAAAGGTGGAGGAAGCTAAAAACGCTTATATTGATTTATACGGTTAAAAAATATAGTTATATATATAGTTGAATAGTTGAAACAGAAAGGAATGAATTATTATGTCAAATGAAAATTCAAAGGAACTTCAGGAAAAAATCCTTATGTCCCCAAAGAAGAAAATTCATTTTGTAAGCAAGGAAGAACTTGAAAGAGCAGATGAATTTTGTGAGCCCTACAAGGATTTCCTTAACAAATCAAGAACAGAGAGAGAGGCTGTTGCCGAGGCTGTGGCTATGGCTAAGGAAAACGGCTTTGTAGAGTATAATCCGGACGTAAGGTACAACCCCGGCGACAGGGTTTACATTGTAAACCGTGAAAAGGCTGTGGGACTTGCAGTTATAGGCAAATTCGGTGCAAGCCAGGGGGTTATGCTTTCAATCGCCCACATAGATTCCCCGAGGATTGATTTAAAGCCAAATCCACTTTATGAGAAGAACAGTATGGCTCTGCTGAAAACCCACTACTACGGCGGTATCAAGAAGTATCAGTGGACAACTATTCCCCTTGCACTTCACGGCAGAGTATGCAAGACAGACGGAACATATGTTGATGTAGCCATTGGTGACGAGGACAACGACCCATGCTTCTGCATTACAGATATTTTGCCACATCTTGGACAGGAGCAGGCAAAGAAAACCTTGGGAGAGGCATTCACAGGTGAAGATTTAAACTGCCTTATCGGCAGTCGTCCATATTCTGATGAAGAGGGCGAACAGGTAAGGCTTAATACAATGAAGTTGATTTACGACAAATACGGCTTTACAGAAAATGACTTTTTGTCAGCAGAGCTCACTCTTGTTCCTGCATTTAA
The DNA here is from genome assembly GCA_051880995.1 of Ruminococcus sp. GTDB lineage: Bacteria > Bacillota > Clostridia > Oscillospirales > Acutalibacteraceae > Ruminococcoides. The sequence goes on along the minus strand of JBJEPA010000235.1, from coordinate 9,697 downwards.
GGCGAGGGATGTAGGCTTTGACAGAAGTATGATTGGCTCCTACGGTCACGACGACAGGGTTTGTGCTTATCCGGCACTTATGGCGATTATTGACGCAGGTGTGCCTGAAAAGACCTGTATCACATACCTTACCGACAAGGAAGAAACAGGCTCCGACGGCAACACAGGTATGCAGAGTGACTTCCTAAGATACTTTATCTATGACATAGCAAAGTCAGAGGGACTTGAGGGCTACAGAGTGCTTTCAAAGAGCAAGTGCCTTTCAGCCGATGTTAACGCAGCAGTTGACCCAACATATGAGAGTTGCTTTGAACCGAAGAACAGCTCCTACATTAACGAGGGTGTTGTAATCTCCAAATACACAGGAGCAAGGGGCAAGAGCAGTACCAGCGATGCATCAGCCGAGTATATGGGAGAAATCAGAGGAATGCTGGAAAGCAACAACATTATCTGGCAGGTTGGCGAGCTTGGAAGAGTTGACCTTGGCGGAGGCGGTACTATTGCAAAGTATGTTGCCAATATGAATGTTGATGTTGTTGACCTGGGTGTGCCTGTTCTTTCAATGCACGCACCATTTGAAATTGTAAGTAAGCTGGATGTTTATATGGCTTATCAGGCTTTTTTACATTTCTTTATCGGATAAGGGTTGATTTTTCAAAAAGAATGTGTTATTATTTTATGGCGGTCAAAAAAGACCGCCGGATATGCGCTGGTAGCTCAGCTGGATAGAGTGTTTGGCTACGAACCAAAAGGTCGGGGGTTCGAGTCCCTTCCAGCGCGCCAAAAGAGATAAGCATTTTTTGTGCTTATCTCTTTTTCTTTTATATATAACATTTTAACGAATTTATATACTAAACAAATTTGTGAACAAAATAATAATAAAGAAGTGGTTTGTACATTATTTATTCAAAGTTTTTCGTCAATTTTCTACAAAACAGGAGTTTATGTGTTATGAAAAGTCACATTTTTAGTTCTTGAAGATTGACATATAAACAGGTTAATGCTAAAATGATTTTAAGTTTGTTTATTGCTGATTTCAGATTTTGCAACAAGAAAATTCAGTTTGAGATTGGTACAATAATCATCATTTTTTGCGGAAGTCTCTAATGTTATATGAAAGAGAGAATTAATTATGGATGATAAATATTTGCATGAGGCCGGTGTTGAATTAATGCGTATGGTGAAGGCAACCCTCCACGCCTACAGGCGCTTTAGCAAAGCGGCTATTGAGGATGAGCGTATCAGCGTTTGTGGTTTACAAATACTTGACGCTTTAAGATACTATCCGGACAAAAACACCGTAAGTGATTTGGCGGAAAACATTGAGGTTAGCAAGGGCCTTATCTCAAGGGAGGTAGAGGTTCTGCGCAAAAGCGGATATGTTACAACTGCAGTGGATTCAAAAGACAGAAGAGTTCTGCGTATCAGTATAAACAGGGAAAAATCCGACGAGATATTAGTTAAGGAAAAGAGGTTGCTTTTCAGCCTGATTTTTCAGATGGCAGGCGACCTTACCGACGAGGAAATTATGACCTACAAAGCCCTTAACAAAAGGGTATATAGCAACCTTATGAAGGCTGAAATTGACAAGGAAATACCTCATGTCAATGAGATTGATGTTACAAAGTATGTGTTCTGATACCACAAACAATATATTAAAAAATCAAGGGAGCTTCTTTTGAAGCTCCCTTTTTCATTCTTATTCTGTTTCTAATCCGGCTTATTTATAGAAATCGTAATACGCTTTTCCACCCTCAAGGTCAAAACCTTTGTAGTAAGCCATCTCGGTAATGGTAACCATTTGGTAGCCTTTTTTGCTAAGATATTTGCAAATGTCCTTTACCGCCGTAGGTGTGGAATTCTGAATATCGTGCATCAACACAACATCACCGTCAAGCGTTTCTCCTTTTTTAAACACCTTTTTAATAGCGTTAAAGGTGGATTTCGAATTCTTTGTTTTCCAATCAAGTGTATCTATGGACCAGTAAATCAGAGGCATACGACATTTTTCATAATATTTTCCCGAAATGCCTCCCGGGCATCTGAAAACTGTTGGGTAAACTCCAAGTATATCCTTTATGGCATCGTCGTTTTTCAGCACTTCCTGTTTTTGCTGTGCAACACTAATATTATCTGCGTATTGATGGTCCCAGGAGTGACTTCCGATTTCATGTCCCTCATCATAGGTCTTTTTCAAAATATCTTTGTTGTTTTCAATTTGTGTCCCCACAACAAAGAATGTTCCTCTTGCGTTATATTGCTTTAAGGTTTTTAAAATAGAAAGTGTACTGTTGCCGTTTGGGCCATCATCAAAGGTGAGGGCAACCATTGGTTTGGATGGGTCAAGGTTAGAGCGTATTCGTGCAAACTTGTTTTCCACAGTAACGGTACACTGTGCAGTAATATTGTTAGGCAGAGTGCAGGTGATAATGGCCTGTCCGGCAGTAACACCGGTTACCACACCTGTCTTGCTCACCTTTGCAATCTTTTCGTCAGAGGTTGAATAGGCGAGAGAGGAACTTCCCTCACCCTCGTTAAATTGTGGTTCCAGTGGATAGGTGCTGTCCTGTGGGACAGTTATTTCGTTATCAACAAAAGACAGAGAGGTTGGTTCCTTAAATACGCTGACATTACATTCACCGCTAAGTCCGTTGTAGGATTTTACAGTAATAACAGCATCTCCTGTTGCAACAGGAGTTATCTTGCCTGTTTTGTCAATAGTAGCAACGTCTGTGTTGCTACTGCTGAATGTAAAGAAACTGTCCGGGTATTTTTCTTTTGCATTTGGAGTGATAGTGTAGTCCTCATTTAGAGACATTTCCAGATTTTTTGGAATACTGACAGCCTCAGGTGCCGGAAGTACCGTAACCTCACAGTAGTCAGTAAGGTTGTTGTCTGTCTTGACCTTAACTGTACATTCTCCGTCACCCACAGCCTCTGCCGTGTTATCCACAGCTTTAATAACAGAATCGTCAGATGAGGTGAAAGTGTAGGTGCTCTTTGTGTCAGATGGGTGCATAACAACATCCAAGTCTGACTTTTGCCCCACACCAAGGGTAACCTTGTTGTTTTCAAATGCAACACTTTCAGCACTTGGCTTTATGTTAAGCAAATCCTTAGCCTCACTTATCACATCAATTCCGCAAACAGTAAGCCCTGCCCAGAGTAAACATATCACCGCAATAATAAATAGTATTACAGTTAAAATAATTGTTCTTGCCTTCGTTTTCATAATTTCAAAACCATTTCTTTAGTATTATACATCGCTTATTTATGAAATCATTATACCATATATATAGGAAAATAAAATAGTTTTTTCTGCAAAATCCGACTTTTATTTTTTCTTTTTCCTCATACTTTGTTCATACTTTAGTAACATTTTTTATTTATCATATCAAAGGTTATACAACACTTTTTGTAGGATAATACAAACAGTTAAAATTTGGTAGTCAAATTGCTCATAAACACCATTATAATTTTAGGTATATTTACTATTGAAATAAAGTCAATTTTATGGAATTGCATAAAATTAGGCAATATTGACTATTGAAAAGGTAGAAATAAATGTTTTTTATTGAAAAATTGATAAATTTGAGATATAATAACATTGTTATGAGGATATCTATACCTCAAAATATGGCGGTTTTGCGTGGAGGCGGTGATTAACATGTACAATAAAGAGGAGCAAATCTCTATGGAGTTGAAAGAGGCTCAGAGAGAAGCGGAGATTTTGGAGCAGGTTAATGCTCGAGTAAGAAGAAAAACAAGTTGGGTTTTGCTTTTCATCTCCTTTATGTGCCTTGTACTTGTTACATTCGCATGGTTTACAATAAGTACCCTTGCCAATGTTGAAAAGCTTGAAATGAAAATCGGCACAGCACCTGACCTTCGTATCAGCACAGAAAATCACGGAAGTAACTTTGATGCCTATGTCAAAACCGTAACATCAAGGATGATTGACAAAGAGCTGACAGACCGCTTCAATACCACAATGAACGACCAGGTGATGGACCCTGTTACCTCCTCTGACGGAAAGAAGTTTTACAGTCAAGGCGGAACTGAAAGGGAAAGAAACAAGAATACATTTCTTGAGTTTGACCTTTACCTGATTGCCACCAAGGACTTGCCTGTTCACCTTACCACTTCGGAAGAAGGCGATATCGGCGGAACAGAAGTAAGTACAAAGGAAACAGGTGGCAAGGCAAATGTTGTCAAGGCTGTTCGTTTCAGTTTCACTAACGAAGAGGGCAGAACAGTAATCTGGGAGCCAAACAAAGGCACAGCAGTAGCAAACCAGAATACTTTTGATTTGTCAAAGCCTATGGTTTACAGCAATTCAAACAAAATCTGTGACCTTAAGGAGCTTGAACCTCAAAAGATTACAGTAAGAATCTGGTTTGAGGGCGAAGATCCGGAATGTATCAATAACATTCAAGAGGCAACAATGGAGGCTGCCCTTACATTCGGCGGAAACGGTCAGCCAAGCTGATAAATTGTTTCTATTATATAAGTAGTATTTTGGTTGCTCTATAAAGGGAGGAGATAAACCTTGTCAAGAAAAAAGAATAATCAGGATTTTACTCCTCAAGACCTAAGTAAGCTTACCGAAAAAGGAGCAAAAGAAACAGCAAAGGAATCGTCATACGGTGACTTTGGTCAAGCCAGAGATGCGGCGGTTCTTGACAAAACCAAAAGAAGAAAAAGACTTCTCTTCTGGCTTACATTGCTTTTAATTGCTTTCCTGTTTATATTATGGATTTTGATGTTCTGGTGGACAAGGGCAGGCGACCTTGTAATTGATGTTGACCGCCTTGCCGAGCAAAAGGGTATTATCCTTAGCGAAACATCAGATTTCAAAGACCCCGAAACAGTCCTTGCAGGTGATTCAATAGACGGTGTAACAAATATTACATACGCATGGCTCACAGATGATATGTCTTTGGACGGTGACATAAGTTACATTGACAATTACACCAAGGAAGACGACACAGCCATTGACGGCGGTAGCCACAACGGCGACAGCAACAATAACAAAAAGGCTGTTGCAGGCACTGACTCAGCCGGGGAAAATTACCTTGCTTACACTTTCTATTGCAAAAATGTGGGCAACGAATCAGTTGACTACAATGCAACACTGGTAAACAACGGTGTTGCAAAAAGTATGGACGAGGCTGTAAGAATTATTGTTTTCAAAAACGGCGAACCAACAGTTTATGCCCAGAAACAACACGACAGCGACCAGCCTGAGGACGACACCGAGTTTATTCCGACCTCTATGAAATCAGAGCCTTGGAAAAACAGCAAAGAGATTATGACAACCAAGTCCGAGGATTTCAAGCCCGGCGATGTTGACAAATATACAATCCTTATGTGGGTAGAGGGCAACGACCCCGAGTGTGTTAACGAAATCCTTGGCGGACATATGAAAATGTCAATGACCTTCTCCGTAGAGGACGAAGAGGTTTAATTGGATAGGAAACATAACATCAATTTGAGAAATAATGCCAGAGAACTTCGTAAAGAAATGACGAAAGAAGAAAGGCATTTATGGTATGATTTCTTAAGAAGTTATCCGGTTAAGTTTAATCGTCAAAAAATATTAGGTAAATATATAGTTGATTTTTATAGTGCAAGTGCCAAACTCGTTATCGAGATTGATGGCTCTCAACACTATTTAGAAGAAGGGCGGCTATATGACAAACAACGGACAGAATATTTAGAAAAATACAATCTGAAAGTTGTCAGAATACCTAATGGTGAAATCAATAACAATTTTGAAGGAATTTGCAGATACATAGATTCCATTGTAAAGAGTAGGTTATAATAGCCTCCCCTGTGAAAAGAGGGATGACAAACTTGACCCATAGCAAGCCTCCCTTGTGTAAAGGGAGATGACCACTTGCCTTACAGCAAGCCTCCCTTGAGTAAAGGGAGGGGGACCGCTTGCGGTGGAGGGTTTGTCCGCAGGCACCTAAGCCTAAATAAAAACTTCGATAGGATAGAAAAACTTTAGACTATCTAAGACAAAGTAACAACAAGAGATTATTTTTACAACCCCTCAGTCACCTTAACGGTGACAGCTCCCCTTACACAGAGGAGCCAAAACAAACTCCCCCAAAAAAGAGAGTACATAACCAGTCCAAAGTGTTCTTCTAAACAGTTCTGTTTGCTGAGCGGAAAATGTAGGGTAGAACATTGGAATACAGAAAACAACCCCTTTGGTGTTTTGGGGTAAAAAATTATTAAGGAGGAATTTCTCTATGAAAACACGTTTATACACAAGAAAGAGAGCTCTCATCTCTTCAGTAGCAATGCTGCTCGTTGCAATGATCGCCCTCGGAACAGCAACATTTGCATGGTTTGTTACAAACCCAATCGCAGATGCAACAGGTCTCCACATGAAGACAGAATCTGGTACAGGTTTGCTTGTTATGTCAGATACTGTAAAGGCTATTGATTCAGGTGCATGGTCACATAATACTTATCTGAATGCTAAGACAGCAACTTCTGCTAAGTCTGCTACCGATGATGGTGGTTTAGTGAAGCTTACTCCAGTTTCCATTTCTAATTCAGAGGCAACAGGAAATAGCAGAGCAACATTAGGTACTATTTATACAACAGACGCTAAGGAAACTAATGAGTATGATCAGGATCCTGCTGCAACAATTTCAGTTGCTAATTCAGGTTTCTATAGCGAAAATATTAACACAAAAGTTGTCGGTGGTGCTACTGAGGCTAATATTAAGTTGACAGGACTTCAGTTTGATGTTGTTGATGCTACAAACAAAGTTAGCGAAGCAATTCGTGTTGCTGTTATTGACACAGATGGCAAGATTATTGGTATTTTTGCTACATCAGATACTGCAAATGGATATCTTGCTAGCCAGACATATTCAGATTCTAACCCAACATATAGCCCAACTGTAAAGTCAGCTACATCAAGTGCTCTAAATCTTTCTGCTGGTACAGCAAAGGCTGATGGTAGCACAGCTGTAAGAGTAATTGTTTATCTTGATGGTGAGGATACTGAGTGTTTCACAGAGCAGGTTACTGCTGATGAACTCATCAATAATCTTGTAGTTACTCTTGAAATTGATGAATAATCTATAAGTATATAATACTGTTTAACTCAATGTTTTAAATAATTGAAATGGAGCCCCTGCGAATGAAAGTTTTAAAAAAGATAGTAAATGTTTTAATTGATATTATTGTAGTTTTGATATTACTTATTTCTGCAACAATATTAACTATTACTTTAACAACGAGTAGTGATACAGGGGCTCCTAACGTTTTTGGTTATACTCTCAATACAATCCAGTCCCAGTCAATGGAACCTGAAATGTATAAGGGCGATATGATTATAGGTAAGGTTGTAGATGAAAATACACCTGAATTTAAGGTGGGAGATGTTGTAATCTATACTACAACACAGGAAGCTGATGACGGAACATATGAGTATGTTCTGGTTTGCCACAGAATTGTTAAAACCAAGGTTGAGGGCGAAACAACCTATTATCTTACTAAAGGTGATAACAATGATGTAACTGACGAAAGAACTGTAGGCTGGCTTACATCAGATAAAATTGTTGGTGTTTATGAAAACAGTGAATATAAGGGTACCTTGCTAAAGGGCGTTGGTAGTATTTATGACTACCTTAAGTCCTTCTGGGGCTTCTTCTTTGTCATTGTTCTTCCAATGATTATCTTCTTCATCTATGAGCTTGTCCGTGTAATTATGAACATCGTAGCCTATACCAAAGAGAAAGCCCTTGTCGCCGCAACTGAGGCTGCTCAGTCTGCCGAGCTGACAGAGGCACAAAAGCAAAAAGCTATTGAAGAATATTTGGCAAGTCAGAAAGTAAATGAAAATCCTGACAAGCCGGATACTAATGAAGAAAAACAAGAATAATTCCCTGCAACACTGTTGTATTAGCAGAATTATTCTAACGCCAAGCCAAAGGAAGTAATTGATATGGTTAGGCAAATGCTTATGAAAAATCAATAAATCTTTCTGTCGGGTCAGCAACGAAAGAAAGATTTATTGTTAAGTATTATGAACTATTATTACATTTATATTTTATCTGATTGGTGTAATAGTGTAATGAAATGAAGATTTCCCTAAAAAGACGAGGGATAGAAGGCAAAAACTTTTTTAAGAACAGAAGAGGGAGTAGATCCTTATGGATACAATATTTAAGTTTTTATATGAATTCCTGGGACAGTTCTTCACATCATTGTGGAACATTTTCGTAGGAATTGGAAAGGGTATTGTGGGTATGTTTAATTTCCCTGCATACGGCAATATCATCGGTGATTATACATCAGAGCTTGGGGGCCTTGAATGGGTAATTGCAGTTTTTGCAATGCTTGTTCTTGCGGCGGTTCTCGTATTTATTGTAATATTTATTGTTCTGTCCCTAAAAAAGTTTTTCCGTTACAGAAGGAAGGTTAAGGACACAGGCGATTTGGTTGCCGAGGTTAATCATCTTACTAAGGAAGTAATGCGACTCAACCTTGAAAAAGACAAGATTCTTTCAATGAAAGTTTCTCAGATTGGTCTTAATCCAAACGAGATTTCCGAGCTTACCGGAGAAGAGATGGATGCCCTTACAGACGGAGAAGAGGAAGAATCAACACAGCGTTTCTACAAGCTGTGCCACATCGACGAAGTTTGGGCAGACTATCAGCCTCCTGTATATGACATGACAATAACACTTGAGCAGTTCTGCGACAGGTTCCGTAACTTTGCTTGTTCAAGACTTGGTCTTTACTACGACATCAGACTTATCCGTTACTTTGTAGCATCCTTCGGTAGTAACCGTCTTATCATCCTACAAGGTATCTCCGGTACAGGTAAAACTTCTCTTGCACGTGCCTTTGGTAAGTTTGTATGCAACGACTCTGTTATCACACCTGTTCAGCCATCCTGGAGAGACAGAACAGAGCTGTTCGGTTACTTCAATGAATTTACAAAGAGATTTAACGAAACCGAGCTTCTTCGTGCTATGTATGAGGCTACATATAATGAAAACATCTACTTAGTTGTTTTGGACGAAATGAACATCGCCCGAGTTGAGTATTACTTTGCAGAAATGCTCTCCATCCTTGAAATGCCTGATAAGGATGAATGGGTAATCTCCATGGTTCCAAATGTTTGGCCTGACGATCCAAAGCATTTTGACCAGGGTAACTTTAAACTCCCACCAAATATGTGGTATCTTGGCACTGCCAACAACGACGACTCCACATTCGCCATTGCAGATAAGGTTTATGACCGTGCAATGCCTATTGATATCGACAGTAAGGGAACTCCATTTGAAGCTCCTGACACTGAACCTGTTGTAATGAATTACCGTTACTTTGAACAGCTCTTTGAAAATGCTAAAAAGCAGACTCCTGTTTCCAAGGACTTGCTTGACAAGCTTAATCTCCTTGACGATTATGTTATTGAGCATTTCAGAATAGCTTTTGGTAACCGTATTATGCGTCAGATTCAGTCCTTTACACCATGCTATGTTGCCTGTGGCGGTAAAGAGATTGACGGTCTTGATTATGTACTTGCAAGAAAAATCTTCAGAAAATTTGAATCCCTCAACCTTTCTTACATCAGGGATGAGATTGACGGTCTTGTTGCCTATATGGACCACCTTTATGGCTCCGAAAATATGGGCGAAAGTAAGGCTTATCTGAAGATCGG
>JBJEPA010000234.1:0-4358 GCA_051880995.1 Ruminococcus sp. | reverse complement strand
GGATAAATAATTTACTCATAGGCAGTAACCATATTTTGTTATTGTTCACAGCAAAACCACAGACTGATTATAATAATCACAATAATAAACATCTACAAATTCGCTGTAGTTATCGTAATTCTTTTGTCTTAAAGCAGCTATTATTGTGGGATAGCACATTAGTTAATTTACACTCACAAATTTTAAGTATTTATCTCTATTATAAATCAGCGTAAGTGCTTTTGTTACACAACTATCAAATCACATATTATAACCCGGATAATGTTCTCATTACCAAGTCAACATCTTTATTTTCAAGTTCCTGAATGATATGAAGATATGTTTTCTGTGTTGTGGTCATACTTGCATGACCTAATCTGCGAGCAACACTTGCAATGGATACTCCGGCAAACAATAACAAAGAAGCATGTGTATGACGGAGTCCATGAATGGAAATTTCCGAAATACCACATGCTTTACAATGTCTTGTAAGTACATCATTGACTGTGGAATTATAGATTTTATTCTTCCCTACAAAAATCGGCTTGTCTTCAGGTAATTCCTTAACCAGTTCTGAAAACTTAACTACTATTTGCCAATCAATCTGAATTTTTCTCACAGATGATTCATTTTTTGTTGGCAAGAAACCTCCATCACCTTTGTAATCCCATGTTTTGCTGATAGATAATGTCTGTCTTGCAAAATCAAAATCTCCGGGCGTAATCGCAAGTGCTTCCGAAAATCTCATTCCCGTTTTGGCAACTAACAGAATAAACCAATCCCAGTTAGGTTCCTCTTTAATATCAAGATGTGCTATCAATGTATGAAGCTCAAACTGATTAAGATACTTAATTTTCTTTGCTCTTGGTGTTTTGCCCTTGATAATTGCCTTTCTGGTTGGATCTCTTTCTATTAGACCTTCGTCAACGGCATCGAGAATTGAACCTTTAAGCTGATGGTGAAAATCAAGAGTTGTCTGCCTTTCGTGTTCCTTTGCATAATCATTCAATAACTGTTGATATGCAGTTCTTGTGAGCTCTGAAATTTTTAATTCCGGTGCAAGTTTTTCAACCCATTTCTGCGTCATTAAATATTTTGACATAGTGGCATCTCTGATTGCACCTTTCTTGTAAACATCCACCCATTGTTTATAATAATCACAAAAAAGTGATGTTTTGTTCATATCGTTTAGCATAAGCTACCTCCGTTTTCTAAAATCACTTACGCTGATATAAACAATTATGAACTCTTTAAAATAGTAATGCAATCATCTTTAATGATTAATTAATGGTTTGATTTCTTCTTCCAATATATTTCTGAGTTCAGAAATCAACTTTGAATAATATTTGAATTTTGGCACAGCTTTTTCCTGGGTTTCTTTATATTTTGAATAATCAGCCGTTGCCTTTATTGCACTTTCGTTTGGAATCTCACCACTTCTATAATGATATGCGGAATACATTACATCATCTTTTGATGCATACCACTTGTTACAAAAATCGGTAATCACCTGATTAATACAATCCGACTTCATATTTTCTACAATATTAAGAATAGATTGTCCTTTATATTTATTCTCATCCACCTCAATTTCATAAATAAGATTAGACATAATATCAGCAATCTTAGGATTTTCTTTACGAAGTTCATCCACATACTGTTTAACTTCGTCAATCTTCTTTTGTCTTTCTTCAGGAGTGATATCTTCTTCGTCATCGGTTGGCGAAACAATATTCTGAATTAGATTAATAATATACTCATAATCAATTTTAGTATTACTATATGCCATCAATTCATAATCCGGATCCAAAGGCTCATCTTCGCCTTTATCGCCTGTATTATCCTGATTGTTTTGTTTTAACTCTTCTAAAACATTCATATAATGACCGGCATAATCATCATACTCTTCTTGCGTGATTCCATATTCCTCAAGCATACTGTCGTCATAATTTGTAAATGATTTAAGCTGAGCAAATAGTTTATCAAAATTTTGAAATATTTTTGCGAATATTTCTTTTTCTTTCAAGGACATTTTTGTTACTCGTGAAGGTGTTTCTGCTGAAACACGAAGGGCAGCGAGGGCTTTTCTGAATGCCGGTTCTATCTCATCCCATTCAGCTAATATAGTATCCTGTGTACCACCTGCAGAATACAATTTTACTGCATTGTCAACACATTCCTTGAACATAACCGGAGCCTGAAATGTTACAATCTGTCCATAGGTTTTATTTTTATCAAAAATACGATTTGTTCTGGAAAATGCCTGAATCAAATCATGAGGTCCCATTGGTTGCCTGTCAATAAAAATTGTAGACATACATGGAGCGTCAAAACCTGTAAGCAGACGATCAACAACAATAACTAAATCGAGTTGCTCATTTCTGCTTTTGAATTTTGCATCTTTCCTGGCAAGCCTTTTATTAAGATTACCGTTATATCCTTGAATTTGAGAAATCTCATATTTTGTCCCAAACATACTGTTATAATCGTCAAGGGATTTTTGCATTTTCTGCTGATTCACCTGTGAACCCTCCTTGTTTTCCGTTACAGAATATGTAATAGCGAATTTGGGGAAGTCAGGAAGAACCTGTTTTATTTTTTCGTCTATTTTTAGTGGAGTTTCTCCGTTCTTTACCTTGGTTAACAGGTCATAGTATTTTTGTGCTAACTGAATTGAGCCGGTAGTCAAAAGGCCTATGTAAGTCTTTCCCTTACCATTTTGAAAACCAAGTTTATGATAGGACTTATTCAGAATGACATCCAAAACTTTTAGCATATGATTCTCATTATCATAAATACTGATATCGGTTTCGTCTGATATATTTTTAGGACCTATGTGCTCTACCTGAAAACCAAGAACGGCATTATCATGAATTGCATTTTGTATTGTATATTTGTGCAAACACTCGCCATACAATTCTTCTGTAGTCCGTGGCAAATCACCCATCTGAGGATATGGGTTTTCTGCAAATCTTGGTGTTCCGGTAAACCCAAACCATAAAGAATTACGGAAAAACCTTTCAAGTTCTCTTTTTGTGCTTGGGGTAACTGCTCTGTGGCACTCGTCAACAACATAAGCAATTTTTAATTTTCTAATCTTGTTATATTCAGGATTGCCCTCCTTTAACTTCTTTGTTATCAGTATTTGTAATTTTTGAATTGTTGTAACAATTACTTGTCTATCATCCGATTTCAATTTTTTCTTTAAATCGTTTACATTATCTGTTTCATCAACATCTACAAGATCGTTATTTGCATAAGCCTGAAACGCCATTGTGGTTTGTGTATCAAGATCCTTCCTGTCAATCAAAAAAATTGCCTTGTCAATAGAAGGAATATCCATTAACAAATTCCTTGTGGCCTTGTAAGATGTTAATGTTTTGCCGGAACCTGTTGTATGCCATACAAAACCTGACTTGCCTGTTTTAGAGGCCTCCCGTATTGCTTCAATAGCATGTATCTGGTATGGACGAAGTAATATTAACCTCTTTGCATCCTCATCCAATACAGTATATCTTGCAATCATTTCGTGAGCTTCCGGAATACTAAGAACACTTTTAGCAAAATCAATATAGTCCGACACAGGATTATTATCTTTATCCAACCAACCGCTAATAAATTTGGGATTTAGTTCCGTATCACTTGCAGCTGAAAAATACTTTGTATCCACACCGTTACTAATGACAAACATTTGGACAGCTGAAAAAATACCTGTAAACTTTCCTTCTCCTATATATTTTTTTATCTGCCAAAATCCATCCATATATGAATGTTGCTTGTTCTTTAGTTCGATATGAATCATTGGAAGACCGTTTATTAAAAGCGTTACATCGAATCTTCTGTCTCTGGCAGGAAGATTTTTATTCTCATCGGTGTTTAGTGCACTGTACTGATTAATCACTTCATAAACACTACTACCACCTGCAATATGCTCATGATTCATTACAACAAGATGCAAGCGTTCTGTATCTCTTTGAACATGTACCTGTACCTTTCCGTTTTCTCCCACCAGCCATTCGCCTGCCTTATAGAATGAAGAAAACTGTAATTGATTCTTTACCTGTTCAAACTCAACATCCGAAAGAGATTCTCCATTTAATCGGTCCTTATTATTCTGTTCAAGGATATATTTGAAGTTTGCCCATAAATCTTCTTCTGTTTTTAAATCTTTTCTATATACCCATTGAGAATCTCCTAAAACCAATTGCTCAATCAATTTATCTTCTATTTTTGACTCTAATTCCGGCATCTTTATTATCTCCTTTACAAATAATATTCCAATTTTAATATATTTTAAGAAATTTTTGGTATAGATAAACTTATACTGGTGAAGGGTGATGAGGTGGTCGAGGTTGCGGAAATATGTTCCGATTTGGCGT
>JBJEPA010000233.1:0-4377 GCA_051880995.1 Ruminococcus sp. | reverse complement strand
TCTTTTTTGTTACTTAAAATCAAACTTTTATAACATATATTTTATTGAAAAAAAGCTACTATTATAGTATAATTGCATTGATATTCATAAAATACTTTTAGTATTATCAGAGCAGGGTGATAAAAATGGTAATTCCATATGACTCCAGAAGCAAACATTATCGTACTCCTTTTGGTGCGGTAGAACAGGGAACAACAATTCATCTTACAATCCGTGTTCCAAGGGATTTGCATTGTTCCTATGCGGAGTTGTGCATAAAGTTTGATGATGACTACAACTGGGAATATCACAAAATGTACTGGTTCGGCATTCACGACAACGACTATGACAAGTGGGAATGTGACTTTGTTGCCGACAGGGTAGGTCTTTACTGGCATGGTTTCAGACTCCGCACCCAGTACGGTGACAGATATATTATACCAACAGATGTTGACACAAAATCCTGCATCTCAGAGGCTCCGGGCAGAGCTTGGCAGATTACCTGCTACAAAAAGGGCTTTGAAACACCAAAGTGGCCTGTGGGCGGAGTTATGTATCAGATTTTTCCCGACAGATTTTGCTTTAGCGGAGAAAAAAAGAATATCGACAGAACAGACCTTACCATTATGGAGGACTGGGATAGCCTACCTCAATGGTGGCCTAACGAACATGGCGAAATAACCAACACCGATTTTTTCCAGGGTGACCTTAAGGGAATTACACAAAAGCTCCCTTACCTTAAAAACTTGGGTGTTACCTGCATCTACCTTAATCCTATTTCAAAGGCATACAGCAACCATCGCTACGACACAGGTGACTACTCACAGGTTGACCCTATGCTGGGTACTGAGGAGGACTTCAAAACCCTATGCAAAGAGGCTTCAAAGCTGGGTATTCATGTAATCAACGACGGAGTGTATTCCCATACGGGAAGTGACTCAAAATATTTTAACAGAAGCGGTAACTACGGTAACGGCGGTGCTTTTAGGGACAAAAATTCGCCATATTACAGCTGGTACAAATTTAATAACTGGCCAGATAACTACAACAGCTGGTGGGGTTTTTACACTCTCCCCGAGGTTAACGAGGAAGACCCTGCATTTAATGAATATATTAACGGTGAAAATGGTATTGTAAGAAAGTGGATGCGTGATGGTAACTCAGGCTGGAGGCTTGATGTTGCCGACGAACTTCCCGATCCTTTCATTGAGAATCTCAGACAGGCTGTTAAGGCAGAAAATCCTGAGGGCTTTGTTATAGGAGAAGTTTGGGAGGATGCATCAAACAAGGAAAGCTACGGTGCAAGGAGAAAATTTCTCCTTGGCAATCAGCTTGACTCCGTTATGAACTATGTATTCAGAAATGCAATCCTTGACTACTGCAAAGGTACCGACTCAAAATACACAATGGACACAATTTTAAGTGTTCTTGAAAATTATCCTAAGCCTGTTATCAGGGTTCTAATGAACCTTCTTTCCACTCACGACACAGAGAGAATTCTTACGATGCTTGCAGGTGAGCCATTAAACGGTAGGGACAGAAAATGGCAGGCAGAAACTCGTATGACTCCCGAACAACGCAAAAGAGGTTTGGAGCTTATGAGAATTGCAACAGGTATTCAATATACACTCCCCGGTTTTCCTTGCGTTTATTACGGTGACGAGGCTGGAATGGAAGGCTACCGTGACCCATTTAACAGATGTTGTTACCCCTGGGGTAATGAGGATAAGGAACTTGTTAAGTGGCACAGCGATTTGGGTGCTATGAGGCAGTCCATATCGGCACTTTGGGACGGTGATTTTCAGCCTGTTTACGCCAAGGGAAATGTGCTTTCCTACCTTAGATATGATAAAGAAAGCGGAATCTACTGTGCTTTTAATACAGGAGATGTGGATGTCATTATGGACATTCCGGCTGTTCTGTACGACGGCAAACCTATGATGGGTACAGAAATTGTAAACGGCAGAGTTATTGTTCCTGCAAGGGGCACAGCATTTATTGCAATGTAATTCAAAATTTAATCATAAAGAGATAACCCCGAAAGACGGACAAAAATCCATCTTTCGGGGGATTTTTTAGTTATGAAGTAATAGTGAAAAGTGAAGAAGTAGGTACTTATGGGAATGCAAAATTCAGAATGCAGAATTAAATTAAGAATTTTCGTTTTGAATTACCACCACTCTGTCATTCCGAGCTTGTCGAGGAATCTTAAAGAAAAGCAGTAGCGGATAAATCGACACTAATAGGTAATATGAAAGTATGATTTCACAAAGGCTCCATCGGATGAGGGGACTGTCGGCTCTGACGACTGGGAGAGTGAAAAAGTAGTCAATATATCTTGCTTTGTCTTTAGATAACAAGGTATGAGTCAGAACAATAAACCTTACTATCATCTAAAGACAAAAAGAGATAAAGAGAACACTTTTTCCCTCCTTCCACCGCAAGCGGTCCCCCTCCCCCATCTGGTGGAGGCTGTTTGTACTAAACCAAATTTTTCAGCTCTGTCAAATCGGTACACAGGGCAAAAAGGTCCTCTTTCAAATCCTCTGTACAGGGGGTAAGGTCGGGAATCATCACAGTTTTACACCCTGCTCTGACAGCTGAAATTACACCGTTGGGAGAGTCCTCAACAGCTATACATTCCTGTGGACTTAACCCAAGTTTTTCTGATGCCAAAAGGTAAATATCCGGCTGTGGTTTTGAATTTTTAACCATTCCTCCGCATATACACTGGTCAAAATATTTAAAAAGTCCGGCAATACCCAGATGCTCCTCAGCCCTTTCATAGGGTGAGGATGTGGCAAGGGCAATTTTTATTCCTTTTTCCTTTAGATAAGGCAATATTTCATCTGCACCTTTTTTAATTTCCACACCATTTTGACGGACATATTCATCCATCAAAGCAATCCTCTTTGCCTTAACTTTTTCATAATTCAAGCTGTCACCGAAAAAGGACTTTAGCTTTAGTTCTGCATTTTTACCTGTTAAAGAGCGTAGGGCAAGTATATGCTTTTTCTTTGCAGGATAGCCATAACTATGTAATGCCTCTAACCAAAAACGCTGATACAACACCTCGGAATTTAGCAAAACTCCGTCCATATCAAAAATTACGCCCTTAATCTTCATCTTTTTTCTCCTTTTTTCTTAGATTTACAAATATAATACCCAAGGTAATAAGCACAACTGAAACAACATTATAAACATTAAATATTTCTTCGCCAAGTAGGATTCCACTCCAAATTGTTCCGAAAATAGGTATAAGCAGATTGAAAATAAGTATTCCTGAAGGAGGGTTATATTTTAATAGGGCTGTCCATACCGTAAAGGAAATTGCCGAAACCACACCTAAATATATTAGCAGAAAATAGTTTATTCCACCGCTAAATTCAAGACTTCCTCCAAACAAAAATCCCATAAGGATAAGTCCGCCTCCACCAATAAGTAGATGATATGCTGAAACAGTCATTGGGTTTCTTCCTTGACTTATCTTTTTGCTGTAAAGATTTCCGGCTGTGGCAGCAAAGGTCGAAATCACAACAAAACCCTCTCCTATAAATGTAAAGCTGTTTTGAAAAAGCCCATCAAGATTGACTACAATTATACCAGCCAAACCAATAGCACATCCAAAAGCCTTTTTTGGAGTGAGAGTATCACTTTTGAAGAAAAGAGGTGACAGTGCAACTCCTAAAAAAGTGCCTAATGATGTAATGATTGATGTCTTTGTTCCTGTTGTGTTTGAAAGTCCTATGTAGGAGAAAAGATACTGCAAAAAGATTTGCATAGTTCCCATTATACCAATGGGTATAATATCCCTTTTTTTGGGAACTACAAACCTTTTTTCCATAAGTGATGCAACAAAAAGCACCATTAAACCGGCTATAAAAAAACGGTAGCCGGCAAAGAGTACCTTGCCGGCATAATCATCGGTTTCCAAAGCAAATATTTCATAGCATCTTTTAATTACAGGAAATGCTGTCCCCCATAGTGAAACACAAAGCAAAGCCAAAAGTGAAGCTATAATTTTGTTACTAAAAAATTTTTCTCTGTTCATAGGATATATTTTATCACAATATGTAGAAAAAGTGAAGAGGGTTATTTTTTGACCTTTCTTTTCATTTTATAGAACACCCCAACATAAATTAATACTTCAAGAAAAATAATTGCTATGCACATTGTTATGTATTTTGACTTTGGTATTAAAGTTCCCTTAAACATCTGTTGGACATTAATACGCAAGTCACCCTTTTTTTCTCTTTCATTTATAGTTAATTTACCCTTGTAAGGGTCAATTAACTTACCAAAGGATACACAGAATAATGCACGGTCGTAATTTCCTTTTCCCTTAATTTCTATTCTAAATTTTTCGTTGCCATTTGGATAGTAATTTTCTTTAAGTTT
>JBJEPA010000232.1:0-4404 GCA_051880995.1 Ruminococcus sp. | reverse complement strand
TAACAAAATAATCATCAACTATTATTCTATACAAGAATTATTGTAACAAAATAATACATTTTTTTGCTAAAGAAAAAATCTTTTATTGTTAAAATTATAAAGAGTAAGTATGCAAATAGATAATTTAAGCTATTTAATGTTGACACAAAAACAGGCTGTCGCAACATTCTGCGACAGCCATAGTATTATGAATATTACTAATTAGTGAGGGATTACGCTGAGGAGTACACCGGCTGCAACTGCAGAACCGATAACACCTGCAACATTTGGACCCATAGCATGCATCAATAGGAAGTTTGAAGGATTTTCCTGCTGACCAACCTTTTGAGATACACGGGCAGCCATTGGAACGGCAGAAACACCTGCTGAACCGATAAGTGGGTTAACCTTACCCTTGGTGAGAACACACATAAGCTTACCAAAGAGAACACCACAAGCTGTACCGATGCAGAAAGCAATAAGTCCCAAAGCGATAATTTTAAGTGTATTAACCTGGAGGAACACAGTACCTGTTGCTGTAGCACCAACTGTAACTCCTAAGAAGATTGTAACAATGTTCATAAGTTCGTTCTGTGCTGTCTTTGCAATTCTGTCAACAACTCCGGATTCCTTCATAAGGTTACCAAGCATAAGCATACCAACAAGTGGAGCAGCATCCGGAAGAATGAGAGCAACAAGAACGATAACTATTACTGGGAACAGAATCTTTTCAAGTTTGGAAACAGGACGAAGCTGTTCCATCTTGATAGCTCTTTCCTTTTTGGTTGTTAGAGCCTTCATAATTGGAGGCTGAATAATTGGAACAAGAGCCATATAGGAGTAAGCCGCAACGGCGATTGGTCCCAATAGGTCCGGTGCCAATTTACTTGTTACAAAGATAGCCGTTGGTCCGTCAGCACCACCGATGATACCGATTGAACCGGCTTCTGCCTGTGAGAATCCAAGGAAGATAGCTCCAAAGAAAGTGATGAAAATACCAATCTGAGCAGCAGCACCAAGGATAAAGGACTTTGGATTAGCAATAAGAGGACCAAAGTCAGTCATTGCACCGATACCAAGGAAGATAAGTGGAGGATAAATACCCATCTTAACGCCTTGATAGAGGTAATAAAGAAGTCCGCCATATGTTGGGACATTGTAATATGTTTCTCCGTTTAACACGGTTGTTGCATACTGAACCGATTGTGACGCCACATCGTGGGTCTTTTCAAATTCTGATTTTAGAATAAACTCAGTACTTGGAGCACCCATAATTGCCGGGCAAAGGTTTACAAGCAACATACCAAAGGCAAGTGGCAAAAGAATAAGTGGTTCATACTCCTTGGCAATAGCCAAATAGAGGAGAATAAATGAAACACCAACCATAACATAGTTTTGCCAAGTTAATGAAACAAGACCGGATGACTGGTACAAGCCCACTATGCCGTCTAAAAATCCGCTAATAATTCCCATAGTTTTTACTTCCTTTCCGACTAAAATGGTCTTGTATTATCAAGAACACCGGCTTGACCCCAAACAGGTCTGCCAACAGAAGGTGACTTTTTAATACTTTTGATTTTTGCATTGCCAACACCGTAGGTGCTATCTACGGCTGCTGCAATTACTGCTACGATTTCGTCGGAAATTCCGGATACTGGTGTAGGAGCAGGTGCGGTCTTAACCGGTGCAGGGACTTCCTGCTTTGCAGCCTTTTCCTTCTTTTCTTTTTTCTCTTTTGCAGAGTTCTGTGCTGTATAACAAATCTTACCGTAAATAGAAATAATAACGATAAGAAGAATCAATACAGCGAAAACAACAACAAAACCGGTAAGGAGAGTTGTGAGCGAAATACTGAACTTTTCTCCTAAACTGAGGCTTGCTGCAACGATAGTATTGATATCCATGAAAATCCCCCATATTTACATTTTTATACGATAATTATTATACAATGAGTTATGTATTTTATCAATAAAATATGGGGGGTTTTTTATTTTTTTGCGAAAATAAACAATTTTTCAAGGAAGTTATGTTGTAATTTGTGAATTAATGAAATGGTGATTTTATTAATAATCACATTGTACCAACATCTGTTTCTATGTTCAGTACAATTTATCCGCTGTGGATGCATTTTTATAGTATAATACAGATTAAGCCGTTGCAACCGTCATTAATAATTTTTTCTATGGTTTCCCCTACTTTTCTACGTGCATCCTCAGGCATTCTGTAAAGCTTGTTGTGAAGGCCCTCGTTTACAAGCTCATGGACTGATTTGCCGAATATATTGCTTTCCCAGATTTTTGACGGGTCCTCCTCAAACTCTTTTAGGAGATAAGACACAAGCTCTCTGCTCTGCTCTTCACTGCCAACTATTGGAGTTACCTCTGCCTGTGTATGAATTTTCATCATATGAATTGACGGTGCTGACGCTTTGAGTCTTATTCCGTATTTACCGCTCTGTTTTATTATTTGCGGTTCATCCAATGTTAATTCATCAAGAGTTGGCATAACTATTCCGTAGCCCTTTTCTTCTACATCCTTATAGGCGGCGGCTATTTTGTCAAATTCCTTTTGTTTTTCAGAAAGCATACTAATGCTGTCCATAAGAGCTTCTTCATCTTTAATTTCTGTGCCTGTTTTTTCGGACATCACCTTATAAAAACAGCTATTTTCTATTTGCAGAGTAATATCTGCAACACCTCTGCCTAAATCAAGCTCTTTTATATCGCTATTTTCTACATAATTACACTTGCCGATACCGGTACAGGTTTCCTGAACTTGCCTTAGTTTTTCTATTGTTCTGGCATTATCTTTAATGCTGTTGAAAATATCGCTTTTCAGCCAATGGTCCTTGGAAAGATTTACGACCCATTTTGGCATATCAATATTGATTTCTCTTATTGGGAATTCAAAAAGCACCTGTGCAAGGACACGCTTGATTTCATTTTCTTCCATTTCAAGGCAATTAACAGGCATTACAGGAACCTGATATTTTGAAGAAAGCTCCTCGCTGAGCATTACTGTTTCTCGCCTTTCGGGATCAACTGAATTGAGAAGTACAACAAAAGGTTTGTTTATTGCCTTTAATTCAGAAACCACCCTAGCCTCGGCATCCTCATAGGATTTACGGGGAATATCGCTGATGGTACCGTCAGTTGTCACTACAAGTCCGATGGTGCTGTGGTCAGTTATAACCTTTTTTGTGCCGATTTCTGCGGCTTTATCAAAGGGAATTTCATCCTCTGACCAAGGGGTTTTTACCATTCGGGGAACATCTTCCTCCATATAACCCATAGCATCATTCACAACATAACCTACGCAGTCGATCATTCTCACCTTTAAATGGGCATTGTCGGGAAGTGAAATCTCCATTGCCTCTTCAGGGATAAACTTTGGCTCGGTGGTCATTATGGTTCTGCCACCTGATGACTGAGGCAGTTCGTCGTTTGCCCTTATACGCAGGTTTTCCTCCTCTATATTGGGGATAACGATAGTATCCATAAACTTTTTTATAAAGGTGCTTTTGCCTGTTCTGACCGGACCCACAACTCCTATATAAATATCTCCATTTGTTCTCTGTGAAATGTCACGATATATGCTTCTCTCTGCCATTTTCATTCCTCCATATGTTTTTAATAAAATATATGATGGACCTGTACAAAATATGCTTTTAGTTATTATTTAGGTGAAAGTATGAAATATTCTTTGATTAGTTGCGGTACAGGTAAATGTAAAGAAAGAGCCGATAACCTATGAGATAATTCTATCTCACAAGTTCATCGGCTTTGAGTCCTAGGAGTTGGCACTTTATCTAGTCGAGGTTCCCGAATATACCTTCATTTCTAAGCCGGTATCATTAATCAGTATATCCTTGGGAAACTTACTGAATTTACAGGTAACATACAAATCACCTGCCGCACCTGACAAATTCATAATCTGAATGAAATAAACTACCCAAAACCAGCTTTTTGGGACAAAACAGCATACCACAGCAAGGACAACTCCCCAAACCACAATTGGTGCAAGAGCAATTACTATGTACGACTTTTTTGTAAAGTATTCCTCACAGCCGGCAAAGGCATACAGACCTGTAAAGCCATACTTAACCTTTTTTGCACCGTAATATTTCATAGTTATTCCGTGTACAAGCTCGTGTAAAATCAAATACACTATCATTCCGGCCAATGCAACTATCAATTTCAATAATGCTGTTACTATACTTCCATCATTGATGAAGGTATATGATGAAATAGGTACTATGAGAATTCCGATGATAACAAAAATCACCATCAGAATTAAGGAGGCTATATTCACAATCAAAGCTGTTTTTTTATCCTTTTGAAGATTAACAGAATAGATTTCCCTGTAACCTACGGGTAAAGAAGACCCACATTTTTTATTTTTTAAACCCATATTTTTAGTTTCCTC
>JBJEPA010000231.1:0-4437 GCA_051880995.1 Ruminococcus sp. | reverse complement strand
ATTTTGGTCTATGGTTATTTCGTGTTGTTTGAAAAATTTAGTTATTTCAGGATTTTCGTACCAATTCACAGCATACATCAAACAAGTTGCATTTCGATGGTCGTTAGTCGCCCGGCAGTTACAAGGAACAAAGCCATTAGTATATCCCTTGCCTGATAGTTTCGGCTTGCAATCTTTGAATGAAGTCCACATTATGTATTTGCTGCTGGCTCTAACAATATTTCTGCAATAATTGTAAAAATTTTTCTGTATCTGAATAAGTTCTTTTTTGTTGTAATTATTCTTGCACCAAGTAGATGATAGTACATTATCTTTTTGGCTTATGTTTTCGTTAAGAGTTCCATTATATATGTTTATTCTCTCTTTGTATGGCTTTTTATCAGGATTATAAAAATTCACAAGTGTGTATTCTCCGTCAACCAACTTTATACTTCTCTTTTGATAATCAATGTCGTATAAATCAAAGTAATATTTCATCAATGAGCCTTCAAAAAGGTATGTAAGCACATATACTTTTTTGAATAACTTAAAAATTTCATTTGGAAAATGCCAAAGGAAGAATTTTTCGTCAACTTTGAACAAGCATTTATTCTTTGACAAAATTCGTACATCATCGAATCTTGTATCAAGTTCAGAGCCTACCCATTCAATTAAACCATCATCACTTACTTTAATATCACCATTTTGAAGTAGGTATTTATAATCATCTTTGCCGGTAAAATGGTACGGCTCAACTGCGGTTAATGTTTCATCAAGTATAAGTGTGTAATCATTATCTCGTAATGCAGATTTACAATTATTATCAAATCGGCGAAATAGTTCGTGTGTACTGACAATATCCATTTGATTGGTTAAAAGTTTTGCAATATTGCCTATCTTCCCATTACCTTTATTCTCTGGTTCAAACATCTTTCTATCGGTTGCGTTTTTTATTCTTTTGACTTCATCTAAATATGGAGTAATATATAAGATGTTTTCATTAAGGTTTTGATTAAGTAGGTTGTTTATAGTCCAAGTGGTTTTCCCACTGCCCATAATACTATCAACGACTATTACTTTGTTTATATTGAATCGCTCCTTCCGGCAACTGATTTGAGCTTTTCAATATTCCAACGGTCAATGCAGTCTCTTAATGCCGGAGTGTTGGCAAATAAAAAACGGTTACGGTTATCGGTTTCATTTGGCAGTAATCGTAACAAAACAAAGCCGTGCAGCATAAGAAATCCAGCCAAACGCTGGCTGTAAATCGTCATTAAACTTGTTTCTCTGTCGGGCATTTTCTCACTTCCTTTATGATTTGCAATCCTCTGTCTTGCCATTCTTTTGGCATCGGCTTTTTCCCGGTCAACCACAGCCACATTTCCGTTAAATTATTACCGTAAAATTTAGCTGTTTTGCGGATACTTGTAAATTCGTGCCCATCACATTTAACGTGAGTTCCAGTTGTTTTGCTAATTCTTATTTTGTGTAAGTTGCTATTTACATTTTCCTCGTGTGTACCCCATTTAAGATTGACTAAACGATTATCTAATTTATCTTCATTACGATGACACGCATCGGGCAAATTTTGTGGATTAGGTAAAAAGGCATTAGCTACTAAACGATTAACACGGTATGTTTTGTGTTTTCCTTCGTTATTGATAATTGATACTACCAAGTAACCCTTATTGTTAATGCTCTGCTTAATAATGTGTGCCGGATAAAACTTTAATCTCTTGCTTTCTGAATACCACTTTTCGCAAGTTTCGGCTTTTACCCTGCCTAAATTAGATACACTATATAGAGGGGCAACATCTATTGTTCTCCATACTTCGCCAGGCAAATTCTCTAAAGACATAATTTGATAGTAATATTTTTCATTCATCTTTTCTTTCCCTCTTTTTAATTATTTTTCAAAATCCATATTTAGTTAAATATTTGTTGAGTCGCTCCGCAACTTCTTGTGAAAAATCCATTTTTCCGTTTTTCACGTAATAAAAATAAGCCGTACTTATTCCGATGTTTCGGCAGAATGCGGTGATTGATATGCCTAATTCATCAATCATATTCTGACTTCTTGTAATTAAATCCATATTGTCCTCCTTATTCAGTATTTTGCAGTTTAATAAATTTATTGAACTGTTGATAAAAAAAATAGAAGGGAGATATATTTTAATTTATGTCCGATTTTAGAGCGAGAATGTTTTATTTTATTATTATATCCCTTCCTAAGACTAAAAAAGGAGTTTTCAAAAAAAACCTTTATTATAGGCGTTTTTACGGTTTTATGTCTTTAACTTTTGCTTTCTAAACCGTTACGCTTTCTTTCTCTGCATCGTCTTACTCGTTCTCTTGCAGCTGCTTTGTTAGCATTGATTTGGCAGTCTATACATCTGACTTCTCTGTTATGCCAAGCCTCAAATTTACAACCGCAGTCAATGCAGATTTTAATTTTATCTTCATAAAATGTTTTATGTTTATCCTTGCACTTGTCACAATATTTCCTGTTCTTCTGTCTACTGTTTTTAATCAATTCTCCACATTTTGCGCAGTGTATGTATTCTTCGTCTCGCCACGTTGAAAAGTAGCAGTTCAATATAGCAACAACTACTTTTATTTCAGCAAATGTGGGTAAATCTGCATCAGTAAAAGTATCGTCTGATTTGTATTGGGCATCTTTTAACCAATTAGATAAATAATATAACATATAATTTATTTCTTGCATTCTCTGTGTATTGCTTAAAATTGCCCATTCTTCTTTATTGAACCAGCCTTCTTCTTTTGCTTTTGGTATAAACGAGAAACTATCCATACCGATTTTTCCTAAAACTGAATTGCATCTTGCAACAACTGTTTGTTGTTTGATTTTTAATTTTTTCGCAACTGTATCAATATAGCATCTTTTTTTAATCATCCTACTGTTCACATCAAGTAAACATTTGGAATCATAAAATTTGCAGTCTGTGCATCTTGTTCTGAAGGGAATATCAGGCATAACAAGTGACTCCTATTGTTTCCGCTTGCTTTTGACATTCAGCGGCATACTTCGGATATACGGTAGCTATTCTTTCGAGTACAGCTTTTTTATATGCCGGATAAGCCTCATCTTTTCCGACTTTTCCTCTATTTTTACCCAATGTATAATCATAGTTGACTAAATTATGACGAATATAATTAACAACCCACCGATTTAATGTTTCTTCATTCGGCATATGAAATTCAAAATTCTCATAGTCTGAACGCGCAAATTCATAGGCATCGTAAACATCTTCAAATGATTCAAACTCATTGTAATAATGATTATTCCAATATATTAGTTTTCTCTCGCAATAATCCATATGTTTATAAAGGTTTACCTTAATGCGATTTTTATTATCTTCTAAAACAATGCGGATGAGTTCATCATCAGGAATCACTTTAATATCAAAACTATTTGCAATTTCAACCATTTTTTCCTTTAGACGCTTTTCTTTTGTCTTTACCGCTGATTTCGCTGCATTTTTCCTTTTACTTGCTTTCTCCAATGCCTTTTTGAAATCTTCCGTTTCCATAACTTCAATCACTTTTTCTTGCTCCCATAACTTCATAGGTGCAGCACACTTGTAATGTGGATTCGGTCTTTCCGTTGGTTCAGGCAACAGGTTTTTAATCATTGTTTTTGTCCAACCCATCGCAAGGATTGTTGACTGTGTAATCATTTGACTTTTTTCGTTCATTTCGTTTGCTCCTTTGAAAAATTTTACATTTGAATTTTTGGAAATATAAATTGAGTAAATCAACTAAAATACACGCTTATTTATTTAGAAAATCAATAACATCATAGAAATCCAGCTCAAAGTGTTCGCCGGCTACAATAATGTTGTTAAAGTCTATAATCTGAAATCCTATCATACCTGCGGCATCACGTCCTTTTCTCAATCTGTAACCCTCGTTTTTCATTCTGTTTCGTAGTGTTCTTTCTGTCATTTCTTATATATCCTTTCTTTTTGAAATTTTCCGCATAAACGCAAAAAAGGCTATGCAGAAATGAATACAGGTCAATCCATTTATAGTAAATCATTTACTATAATTAGGATTTTTTTTATTAGCCGAATTACATCGACTAATCCTATATTCAATCAAGCATAGCCTTAAATTTTTATAAACAAGGAAATCGCTCCGCACATTGCGGTTAAGATTGATTTAATTTTCTTTATTGTAACATATCGTTGTTGATTTGTCAATAGCAAAAGTCAAAAATATTGTATTGTATCAACAAATTTATAACGCAACATAGGTTAGAACTATGTCAATAATAACTAATAATCTTATATGCGGAATTTCCATACAGAAATAATACACCTTTATGTATTACTTATATACTATTCATTATTTTTATATAAATTAAGAATAGTATTGATTTACATACAATTCCTTATTTAATACGATTATTATATACTATTTTAGATTATTAAATTA
>JBJEPA010000230.1:0-4490 GCA_051880995.1 Ruminococcus sp. | reverse complement strand
ATTCAAGGGATATGGAGATAACAAAAGAACTATCTTTCTAAATTGCTTTGTTTCCAAGAAAAATACTTATATAAAAAAGTATTTACAGGAAGGAAATATAGTTGCAATAACAGGAATGTTCTACCCGAATTATTCTACCGTATTTGTAGATACAATGGAATCTTCTCCGTCCCTGAAAGACCAAACTGTTATAGTCGATTGCATAGGAAATCTTTGCAAAGATATTACAGTAAACGAAAACAGGACAGCAGGCAAAACAGTTATTGCTTGCAACAATGACAGTAACACAAAGGCAAATTATTTTAACTTAAAACTATTTTCCGATATTCTTGAAAGAATGGAAAGAGCAAGGGTTAAAAAGGGAGCATTTCTTCATATTGTTGCAAACTTAGAGCAACATCAGTATGAAAAAGATAACAAAAAATTGACTTTTAATGAAGGGATTGTTCTTGCCTTTGACTACGCTAAATATGAAACAGAAGGAGCTGAAGCAACACAAGAATTGGAAAAAGCAGAAGAAACAGAAAGAGTAGATGAAACAATGGAAGATACAATTAATCTTTCAGAAGATGATGTACTTCTTAAAATAAATGAAAAGTTACCATTTTAAAGTAACTGTATTGTTCTAATTTTCTTTTATTTTCTGTTTCAAAAATCAAAAGCAATAATTATAAAAATTAAAAAATATGAGAGAGGTTTAAAATGAATATATTTAAGTTATTTGAAAACAAATATTATGACAAAAATGAAAAGTATTGGAATGAAATTTCTAAATTCTTTTCAGCTCATACGAGCAAAACTGTATTTTCAGCTTACAACAATAAGGTTGTAATGAGAAACACATTACTCGCACCAATGATGAAAGCGTTGTTATTGTATCTGTCAGAAATTCCTGACGGTATCAACGACAAGGATAATGATTTCATCACAATGTACAGGAAAGTACATCTTGGTGAAAATAAGATTGGACATTTCTGTATGGTAGATGAAGGCAATAAGACTTATTGCAGTCAATACAACATTAAAGAACACAAAATCTCACTTCTTTGTAATTATTCTATTATCAACCCTGAAAAAAGGGTTGTTATTTCAGATAAATATGACGAAGAAGATGGCGGTCTAATTGTTTGGTTGCCTATTATCCCTGTGTTGTTGGAAAATGAGGAAATATCAAACGCAATTAAAGATTATAAAGGCGGTAAGGGAATTAAGAAGTTAGTATCTGATGTTACCGAAGCTGTTTGTAATCAGAGAAAATTGCCTCCGGACGCTGATAAATTATTCTTTCTGATAAACGATAATGTTTATCGAAGAATTATGAATAAAAATACAGTTTTTGGGACTTCTTTGTTTGCACTTACTACTCCATCAATGAATGACAATAGTGCAAGAGAAGATGATTTTAACACATTAGCCTCGTATGTTCCGATTGAGAAGAACATAATTATGGGTGATTTTCATTGGTTTACAAAATTATCTTCAGCCCCTACTTCAAAAGTAAAAGTTGAAGAATTGCCAGAGAAGTTTAATTGGGGAATGAACCTTACTGAAGAACAGAAATTGCTTGTACCTAACTTGTCGGAACGGTACATTGTTCCGCAGGAACTAATCAGAATTTGTACGGCAATTAAAGCGTACAAAAATCGTGATACAAGGCAGTTTCAGAACATTTTGTTATACGGTCCTGCCGGAAGTGGTAAGAGTAAAATGGCTGAGGCTATCGCATATGCTTTTCAGTTACCTTACTATGCACTTAATTTGAATCCAAACTCAGATGAAGTGTCCTTAACCGGTAGCTTTGCTCCAAGAACAGAATGTGATGATGTTTCTGCAAGCCCTACAACTTCATCTAATTCAGCTAATTCATCTAATTCAGCTAATTCAGCTAATTCGGGCAATAACACATTCTCGTATGAGGAAGTATCATTAGACCCCGGTGCTGTTTATCAAAAGATAAATGGTGGGGAATATGATGAAAGTATTACTCCCGAACAGGCTTTTAATGCTGTT
The DNA here is from genome assembly GCA_051880995.1 of Ruminococcus sp. Lineage (GTDB taxonomy): Bacteria > Bacillota > Clostridia > Oscillospirales > Acutalibacteraceae > Ruminococcoides. The sequence goes on along the minus strand of JBJEPA010000230.1, from coordinate 2,480 downwards.
ATTGAAGCTGAAAGAGGAACAAGAGGAACAGTAAAAATAAAAGAAACACTCAATGCACAGAATACCGAAAATGGCGAAAATACCGAAAATATAGGTAACAAAAAAACTGATTTTATCTTTACAAAAACACAGCTTGTAGAGGCAGTCAGGAATGGCGGTGTAATTGAATTGCAAGAAATTTCACTTGTTAGCAATCCCGGAATGTTGGGTATGTTACATAGCCTTATGGACGGTGAAAATCAGTATTTGACAATTCCAACAACAGGTGAAGTCATTAAGCGTCACCCTGCTTGTATTGTAGTAGGTACTACCAATGTGGGATATGCAGGCTGTAACCCTATTAATACTGCCTTCAAGGACAGATTTAAAATTCATATTTGTTTGGATATTCCAAACGAAAAAATGATTTTAAAAAGGGTAAAAGCAAGGCTACCTAAAGAATTTCCCATTGACGAAAATGACGAACTTCTAAAAAGGTTTGTTAAGGCGTTCTGTGACATTTGTAAGACAAGGAAGAAAAATATGGAAGAAGATTCCGCTACTATGCGTGGCTTGTTTGATTGGATTGATTATTATTCTGCTTTGGCAGATGTTATCTCTCCTGTACAGTCAGCAAAAGAAACCTTAATTAACAGGCTTTCCTTTGATGATGAAGAACAGGCAGAAGCTATGGCGATTCTTTCCAAGTATTTCTAATGAGGTAATGAGGTTATGAGATGAATGATGTAAGTAAAAAGAGTAAAAAGAGAAAATTTATTCAAGACTTTAAAAATGAAGTTTTGAATGATGAAGAAAAGGCAAAAGAGTATTTTAATAGTGCAAGCTATAAAAACACTCTATCATCATTGATGAAATCTTGCTGTGATAGCGGTGCGATAAGGTTAATAAGAAGTTATGACGATACTGTCGCCTTTACTGATGGCATAGTAGTAACCATTAATCTTAATAACGAAATATCGTTATCCTTTGATAGCCCTGTTTATCAAGACTTATCCTACAAAGGACTGGAAGGTCACGAAATAGGACACATTTTGTATTCTGATTTCAAGCTGTTAGATAAGTTTGTTGACACCTTTAATAAAGGCAAAATTTTTAGGAAAAGTAAAATTAAGCATAAAAATTTAGCTAAAATGCAAAATGCTCTTGATGATACTTCAACTAACGCAAGGACTGTTGTTTGTACGCTTGCAAAAGACCTTAATAATCTGCTTGAAGATATATATATCGAAAGCAGAATGAAAGAGGAATATCCGTATTCCTGCTTTAAAAAGGGGATTATTCTTAACAACAGTCGAATGGGTGGACTTTCTCCAACATTTGACAGTATGTTGAATAGTAGCCCGGAAATAATTGCAATTATAAATTTTATGATTGGTTATTTAAAGGCAAGAATTACTACTTTTGGAGATGTTGATAATAACAGCAGAAAAGCAAAGATTGTTGATGATATTACAAAATGCTTTCCGATTCTTGATGATTATTCGTTCAATTACATACCTGAGAAAAGGGCTATAGGTTCTGTTTTAATTCTTTGTGAGTTGTGGGAATATGTTGAAAAATACATAACTGATAAAGCACAGCAGAATCAGCAGAACAACCCGAATAATTCTGATAACCAAAACGGTCAGGGCGATAACTCAGACCAAAGCGGTCAGGGTAGTCAAAGCAGTCAGAACGCTCAGAACGGACAGAACGAACAGAATAGTCAGATTGAAAAAGAAATTGATGATATGTTATCAACTTTTGGCAATACAAAAATGCCTCAAGGAAATAACAGTAATCAAAACAATCGAAACAATCAGGGCAATCAGAATAATCAGAAAAGTCAGGAATCAAGGAATAATAGTTCTATCAGTTCTTCAGACATTTTCAATTCAAACAAGAAGGATATGACTGAATTAGATATGAACCAAAAAGGGGAAGCAAAAGAAGCTGAAGGCACAGGCAGAATTGAAAAGGAAGAATATTCTCCGTCAGTTCAGGACACTGAGGGTTTTAAGGCTGAATTAGATAAATATGCTGAATCAGCTTTTAATGCCGGTGAAAACACAAGTGCAACAAATTCCCTAAATATTGAGAAGAATAATATACGCAAAAATCTTCCATCAATCCATAGATATACTGATTATATAATCAGTAAGCCTTATGGAAACGATTATAAAGATACTTATGAGCGTCTGTTAGAAAGATACGGTATTCTTCAAAATGCTAAAAAAATGGCTAAAGCTATAAAAAGGTATTTACAAGATGAAGAATATTCAACGACACAAAGAAATCTGTATTCAGGAAACAAGCTAATGCGTAAAAACTATTATCGGCTACAAACTGATAAGAGAATTTTTGAAAAAACTCATACACCTATCGAACACAACAGTATTAGTGTTTCTATACTTGTTGATATGAGTGGAAGTATGAGTGGTGCAAGAATACGCTATGCTATGCTTACTGCAATACAGCTTTATGAGTTTTGTAATCTTCTT
>JBJEPA010000229.1:0-4494 GCA_051880995.1 Ruminococcus sp. | reverse complement strand
GCCACAAACCGCCCTGTTTCGATTTTTCTTTGATTTCGGATACTTTCCCGACTTCCCCTTTAAAAGCCGACACAGGGCGAATGTGGCGAGAATACCAACCTTATTCTTTACTTAATCACTTTGCCGTTTATCACTTCAAAATTGCACTCTGTATAGGACAGCCCATACTCCTTGACTTCACGGTTCAGAATATCAAACATTGATTGCCCTATAGCGCGAGGAGATAACTTAATTTCGTCCGGTAGCGTATCGTAGCAAATCCATTCCTCACTCTCAGGTGTATCCTTTACAAGAACATCAAGTCCTATCTGTGGTTCTTCATCAATGAAATAAATTACTGCATTGATTTTTACACAACCAACTGTGAGAGTTGCTACAAGTCTTTCTTCATAACCTGCTTTGCCATATAACTTTTTCTTAACTTCACCGGCTGACATATACCTTTTGAAACAGTACCTCTCGCCTAAATCTTTCTTAAGCTGTTTTCTTAAATTCATAAAGTCATATCACCGAACCCCTCGTCTTCGTCATCACATAAATCAAATGACATTGGTTGTTCTTCCGGGTGCTGTTCGTAATATTTGTCAGCACTATAATTGACAGCCTTGTTCAGAACATTAATATCAAGTCCACAATCCATATATCCTTGTGCGACCGTATCATAGTAACCCTCTGAGGGCAGTCCGAAGTTCTGTTTTAAATTCATAATGTAAACCATCCCTTGAACATCTCTGCCACCTACATTTACATTGATATCTTCTTTGAAATATGAGTTAGGGTAACCCTCGTATCTGTCAAGCATAAGTTCATCAAAGGGTGTTATCTTCCAAAGGGCAACAGGAACACTTGAACCTTGTTTTGGTGCTATGGTAGCAAATGAACAATTTGTTCGTCCCTTAAACTGCAACTCATAATTATCAATCATCCCTGTTGCAATTAGTTTTGCAGTTGGGCAACGAAAACTCATCTGTTCAAGATTCAGATTACTTCCATAGGCAACATATATCTTACTCATAATAATTTCTCCTCTCCTTTACATTGACATAGAAAAATCCGAACCATCTTCCTGCTGTTCAGCAGTTTCCGGTTCGGATTCTATTTCAACATTGTTTTCCATTGTTTCAATATATCTTCTTTGTTCTAATCTCTCCTTTTGCTTTTCAGCCTGTTCAGGGTCTTTCCAAGCAATATTGCCATCAAGATTTTTTAGGAGATGGGTTCTTGCTGTTTTGAATTCATCTCCTATCATACCCAACCTTAACAGCCAAGTTCTAAAAGTGTATTTTTCATTACTGGAATGAGTTTTGTTACGCATAGCCCTCTTTTGTATTAGTGCTTGGTGGCTGATTGCAAGTGACAGTTGAACATACGCCTTTACCTTTCCTGCGTGTAGGGTTGAATTGAAAAGGCGAAATTCTATTGTCCCCTTGCTGAAAACAGAATGAAGGTTAAGACCGTGATACCTTGTATCATCATAATGTCGCCAACTACCATCTTCTCCGTCATACCACATATCCTTAATCTGCTCCATTGTAAGTGGCGGTCGTTTGTTCACCTCGTCAAGAAATCTGGTGTCAGCTTTTTCACAGTAGTGTTCTCTGCGAACATTAACATCAAGTGCCTTGTATAATAAATCTTCCTTTGATGCCATAATATTTACAATGTTACGAAGAGTTTTGGGAGTGTGTTTTGACGCGTCAACATGAACATGAATACCACACCTGCCATTAACTCTTGCACCTGCATTTCGTAACGCTCTTACAAGTTCCTGCAAGGTTTCAATATCTTTATACTGACAGATTGGAGAAACAAATTCAACTGAATAAAGCTGACTTGCTCTTTCACCCTGTCGGTTAGTACACTCGATACTTGAGTCACGCATTATTTTCCAGTTTCTGTCCTCAGGATCCTTTACAGTATATGAATCATAACCTCCACCTATATGAGTTGCACTTGTATGAAAATAACCGGCTATTACCTTTGAGGCTGTTGCTCTGGTAATGCCGGTCATTTCAATTTCTATTCCAAAATTTTGCGTCCTCAAATCTTCTCCTCACTTTCAATCTTTAACTTCTTAGGTTTTGGAACAGGCTTTGACTTCTCCCTCATATCAATGAAATCTCTTACAGTAGAAGGCACATACTTTGCGTACATTGAGTCAACTGCTTTCAACAGTTCATCAGAAAAATCAGCGTCTTTCTGTTCCATATACATTTTGAGAGCAGATAGCTTTTCATCATCATAGCCAAAGGAAATGTTTGTTTTCTTCATTTTGATTTCACCTCCACATACTTCATATTTGGAATCTTAAGCCACTTTGTCCAGCCTCTACCGTTAAGTTCCGTTTTGACAACCCCGTAGGCTGTGCCTTGTGCCTCAATAACATAGCCATCACCAACATAGACACCAATATGTCCGGGCATACAGACAGCAAGTCCCGGTATGTCGGGCATAGTTGAAATGTCACCAGACTCTTTTGTGTAGTTCCATATTGATGTTGTATTGCAGTCTTGGAAGTTGTTGGAGCCTGCTGTGATTTCACCTGTATCCGAGTTGTACCACATATATGACTTGATTAAACCAATGCAGTCGGTTACTCTCTTGCCAATCCACTTTTCACCAACCTTACGCATTGGTCCGCCTGCCTCGGTTTCCCTGGGATATTTCTTTGCCATTTCATCAAGGTAGCTTGTTGTACACACCTGACCATATGCACCCCAAACATATCCCCAACCATTACTTTCTGCATTCTTGCACCACTCCACAAGGTCAAGGTTGTTTTTAGTGGTCTTGTCGGTAAAGTCAGAAGTATCAATCTTAGTGCCTTTAATTGAAGTCATAATTTTATTGAACTCTTCTGACTTTATATCTACACCAAATTCAGAATTGATTTTTTCAATCAGTTCTTGACTTGATATATCTTTCTTGAAACACTTTACAAACTTATCAACAAAGTCTTTATCGTGCCTATCGGAAAAGTAAAAGATATATATAACTTCTGCCTGTTTGTTGTACTTGAACAGTTTCTTGTCCTTTAACTCTTCCTCAATCTTTTCCATGGTCTTATTGATATTTTCAAGTTCTTCTTCTTGTTCAGCCGTAAGCTGTGTCTGAATACTTTGGTTAAGGGATGCAGTATCAAACTCAATATCACCATTAAAAAATGACACCACAGCAATAATCGGCAGTGCAAGAATCAGAACAATTCCGATTACTACACCACCGACTGTTTTTATTACCTTGGGATTTGTAAACAGGGCAACTGCTATTTTCTTTAGAGCTGCACCTACTGTTATTGACATTGTATCACCTCATTAATGCAAAAAATCCGATTGACTTCATTGTTAAAATCAATCGGGAAATAAAAGTTATGAATAGGTAACGGAAATCAATAAAATAAAATTCTTCTTCATAGTTAGTCAATAAATACACAAAAACAAATTATTTTTTTAGGAAACAACCATTCTCATCTAACGAAAAAGGCATGCTATCTATGGCATCTATTTCTTCTATTGGACAGTAAGCAAACTGATTTAATTGATTAATAAGTTCTTTCCAACCATTATGCAGATTCATTATATGCTGGACACCCCTTTCTGTTAATGCAACAGAAAAGTAACATTCTTTTATCTCTTCATTTTCTAAAATACTTTTTTCATATGCGAGGATTGCATGAGAACCACTATATAGAATTTTTATCGTATCCTCACCAAAACCACGAAATCTTCCAATCCAATAGGAATACCAAATAAACGTATAGTACATCCTTATTCCAGGATATGGATGATCATATTCAGCAACATTATTTGAAAAATACATATCGAAATTTCTACCTGTTTTTTCAGCAAATACTTGAAAGCAAAGGTAATTAGAAAGGAAAAGCTTATCAAAATTTGAAAGATTCGCCTTAAAATCATCACTCCACTGTTGTAAAAATAGAATTGAATTAATTGCTACGGCAAATGAGTCTGCATCATACTCTTTCAGTTGTGTAAGCCAGTTATTTGTTTGTCTATACTCATCGCTAGTTTCATTTATTGTCATTAGCATTTCATCAATGCCAGTTTTGCAATTATTGTCTTTTAGATGTCCATGTGCTATATGTCCGAATTCGTGTGCTATTATAAAATTCAACATATAAAAATACAAAGCCTCTGCATAACTATGCTTGTTATCTTCGCTAAGTTTAAAAACCAACGAAAGTTTTTCTTTGTTAGTGAAGTCTTCAGCAGCATTCCAAAGTGCTACCAGTAATCCTGAAGATAATGCAATATAATTATTCCCATCTACATAATAGCAAAATGCATTCGGGTGAATATCATCATAATACACCCACAAAGAGATATTCATTTTACTATAGGATTCCTTTGAAACCCATGTAGGTAAACCCTTTCTAAGTTTCTTTAATGCATTGTTAGCTTCATTTGATATTAAGTAGAAGTCTTCTATATATTCAAATAGATTAATTAACTCACCTGATCGCATTAATGAGAT
>JBJEPA010000228.1:0-18313 GCA_051880995.1 Ruminococcus sp. | reverse complement strand
TCATCCTCATCATAGGCAATAAGGTAGTAATTCTCATCATCCCATGTAAGCGCCCAAGGTGACGCCTTATACAGCTTTCCGTTACGGCGTTTCTTTTTTGTGACCTTTTCTCCGTTATTAAAGTTCAAAACCCATTGATTATAGGAAAAGGTTATCTGCTTACCCTGGTCTATTGCGCTGTAAATCTGGTCGGTGTTGTAATAAATTTTCTCGTTCATAGTCTTGATTCGGTTGCTAACAACCACCTGTCGCTGTAATAGCTTGCCCTCATATTGAGAGGCAAGGCTTTCCACCTTTTTTATCAGTTCAAGGCTCTTTTTCTCCGTAATAAATTTACTGCTCTGCACAGCATCTACCAAAAGCTTTAACTCGGGCATTTCAAAATCTCTTGACAAAAGCTTGTAGGTTACGGTTTTGCTTTTGCACTTCTCAATATCCATACCGAAATCCTGCAAGGTCTTTATATCTGCATAAATAGACTTTCTTTCGGCCTCAATACCTTTCTCATCAAGGTAATCAATAATATCATTTATTGTAACACCGTGGTTTTCGTCAGTTTTTTCGTAAAACATCCGTTGAATATACAACAGTTTTTGCTTTTGGTTAGGTTTTTTGGGCATAATAAATCCTCCTATGCAAAGTATTGTGAAAGTGCAACCAAAATCGGCATGGTGATAATGGAGAATAGCGTAGTTGTTGAAACAAGACTGACAGATAACGACACATCCCTGTCGAACTTTGTGGCAAACATAGTGGTAGTAGCAGCTGACGGTGCGGAGGTGGCAATAACTGTCGCAACAAGCATACTTCCCCTAATTCCGCACATATACATAATAAGTAGTGACAAGGCCGGAATAACAAGGAGTCTTAAACCAATGGAAATGTAATTCCTTTTGTTTCCAAAGGCCTTTGCAAAGTTCACCCCTGCAAGCTGACAGCCAATTATAATCATAGGCACAGGAGTATTCAGAGCAGCAAGGTACCCCATAGGAGAGGAAATAATCTCCGGCAGTTGAATGTTCAGTACCCAAAGGGAAATAGCAACTACAACGCCAATAAGTCCGGGATTTGCAATTAGCTTTTTAACGCTCAAATCTTTTTTGTCGCCACTCATAGTAACAAGTCCGTGGGTCCACACTACAATGTTAAAGATGCCAACATAAATTGCTCCGTAAAAAACTCCGTCACTTCCCAGAATTGCCTGTTGCAAAGGGAGGCTCATAAATCCACAGTTAGAGTAAATTGTTGCCACTCTGTAAACCGCCCTTCTGGATTCGTCCTTATCTCTGAAAACACAGGAAGCTATGGCAATACTTCCGGCATAAATAAGCACGACAGCAACTGTCATAATGAGCAAATTTACAAGCATTTCACTGCTAAATGGGCAATTCTGAAATGAAGAAATAATTATGCAGGGGGTTGCCAGATACAGCACAAGATTAGTCATACCCTTTACTGCACTGTCGCTGATTAATTTTGCTTTTTTTGATGCAAAGCCCGCTGCAATAAGTATGAATAGGATAACCACCTGCTGAACCACAGTTAAAAAATTGGAAATCATTACAGCACCTCCAAAGAGGCAAAAAACATCTCATAGGCATCGTCCCAACCATCAATGGAACAAACTCCACCGCCGTTGACGGAACGCATTTTGCTGTCGTTCATATCCTGACCATAGGCAAAAAGCTCACCAAGGTAAATTTCGTACCCAAGGGACTGACAGGTGTCGCAAAAAGCCTTCATAGGGTCGGAGTCTTTCCTTGTTGCCAATAGTTTTTTCCTCAGTTTTTCGTCGTGACGAGCATCCTCAAGTAGATGTCTTAATTTTTCTTCCACTATTCTCATCTCCATAATACCATAATCACTGTACCATAAACAGGACTTATATTTATATTTTTATTATAATCTTGTACAAAACAATGTCAACAACAAAACAAGCCCATGTACCAATTTAAGGTTATTTTTTTGTTGTTATTGCATAATATATTAAAATTAATCTGTGCAAGATGATAAATTTTTCGTCAAAATTAGGAAATTTATGTCTTTTCTTTTGTCACATTGCCTAATCCCATATTTTACAAAACAACAAATATGTATAATTTTCCGAATTTTTCTTATAGAAATTGACTTAGGTCGTCAAAAAACTTATAATTCTAATGAGGGCAGAAAACTGCCGTAATTTTTGAAAGAAGGTTTTTTCTAATGGCAACTACAAAAAAAGAGACAGCCGCAAAGAAAACAGAAACAAAAACAACTGCGGCTAAAGCAACCGAAGCAAAGGCAGCTACTGCTACAACTAAGGAAGAAGCTGCTCCTGCAAAGAAGACAACAGCAAAGACAACAAAGACAGCAGAAAAGAAGCCTGCAGCTAAAAAGACAACTGCTAAGACTGCTGAAAAGAAGACAACAGCAAAAACTCCTGTAAAGAAGACAACTACTAAAAAGACTCCTTCAAAGAAGGCTGTTAAGGCACCAAAGGTTACCCTTTTTGTAGAATACAACGGTGTACAGGTTTCTATTGAAGATGTTATCAACAATGTAAAAATCGTTAATGGCAAGGACGCTAAGGAATATACAATTTACTTGAAGCCACAGGATCAGAAGGCATACTTCACTGCTGACGGCGAAGAAAAAGAAATGGATGTATTCTTCTGCTAATCTCTTGCAGAGAACAATTTAATTTCACTGTTAAATCCATCTGACGATTCAGATGGATTTTTGTTTTATACTTTTACTTTTAAAGGATGAAAATTTTATGGCAATAGTAAATAAACTAAAGGAAGAACTAAAGCCCTTCAACTTTTTAGTTCTGCTGTTGGCAGGAATAATCAACTCCATTGGTGTAACTTTATTTTTAGCCCCTGTTAACCTTTACGATAGCGGTTTTTCCGGAACATCAATGTTGCTTTGGCAAATCACCCCTCCACAGTTTTCACTTTCTTTTTTCCTTTTAGTTCTCAATATCCCCCTGTTTATATACGGGGCAAAAAAGCAGGGATTGACCTTTTCTATCTACTCCATATTTGCCGTCACTGTTTACTCTCTCTCATCATATGTGATTACATATATTCTTCCAATTGATGTAAGTAAAGCCTCACCCTTTGCCGGAGATGACCTTTTGCTGTGTGCCATTTTCGGTGGACTTATTTCGGGTGTTGGCAGTGGACTTACCATAAGGTTTGGGGGAGCCATAGACGGTGTTGAGGTTATGGCTGTTATCTTTGCAAAAAAACTGGGACTTACTGTGGGCAACTTCGTTATGATATACAATGTAATTCTGTACATTGTCACAGGTGCAATACTCCAAAGCTACATTCTTCCTCTGTACTCCATACTTACCTATTGTGCCGCAATAAAAACAGTTGACTTTATTGTGGAGGGCTTTGACAAGGCAAAGTCTGCAATGATTATCACAACTAAAGAAGAAGAGATAAGCCGGGTGCTTTCCCAAGCTTTTGGCCACGGCATTACCCACATCAAATCCACAGGGTACTATGCCGGAAAAGAGCAGACAATGATTTACTTTGTTGTCAACCGTTTTCAGATTGCAAAGCTAAAATCTATCGTTAAGGAAATTGACAAAAACGCATTTGTCACCATCACAGATGTTTCTGATGTTATGGGTAGCAGTCTAAAAGGTCATGGAAAAGACGACACAAAAAATACAGGTTAATCTTACGAAAAAACTTCTTATTACCCTGCACTCTTGTGCAGGGTTTTTCTATGTAATTATATTTTACAGTATTGGGGAAATATTTAAAATAGATTTAATTGACTTTTTTGTTGTCTTGGGTGTAAAATAACTTTTAGGGCTTAATAGACAAATATTATGTCAATTAGTCAATTTATTAGTAATCGAGGTGAAATCATTGGATGCCGGAGGCAATTTAGGCTCTGTTCCCGGAGAAAGTATGGGAGAAATCGGTGGTAAACGTGTATCCACTGATTTCTGTTTTGATAAACTAAGGGCATTTAGTCCTTAAGGAAACACTGAATAAATCATGCTGACCGCTATTTTCACATTGTTTCCTTAACCACCCCCACCTTTTCCGGGGATATTCTTTCACTAAAGAGTCAGACTCTTTAAAAAAATAAAAGAAAGGAAGAATCCCTATGGAAACAAATGTTATTTCTCTTCAAGAGACAATTAAAAATCTCTTGAAAAACAAAAGGTATGCCACCCTGCGTGATATACTCACCACAATGAATCCTGTGGATATTGCTGCAATTTTTGAAGAAATCCAGAACGAAAAAATGCCTGTGCTTTACAGACTTCTCCCAAAGGACACCGCTGCTGATGCCTTTGTTGAAATGGACGAAGAAACACAGGAATTTCTCATCCATTCCCTTAGCGACACCGAGCTTAAGGAAGTTTTGGACGATATGTTCCTTGACGATGTGGTTGATATGATTGAAGAAATGCCTGCCAATGTGGTAAAGCGTATTCTTCGCCAAAGCACACCTGAGGATAGAAAACAAATCAATATGTTGCTGAAATTCCCAGAGGACTCAGCCGGTTCAATTATGACCACCGAGCTTGTTATTCTTCGCCCTGATATGACAGCGGAAGAAGCAATCAAGCGAATCAGAAGAACAGGTGTTGACAAGGAAACAATCTACACCTGCTATGTTGCCGATAACCTGAGTAAGCTGAGGGGAATAATCACCATCAAAGACCTGCTCCTTGCTGACGACGACACCAAGGTGTGCGATATGATGGATACCAATGTTATTTCGGTAACTACCCTTACCGACCAGGAAGAGGTTGCCGAAATAATTAAAAAATACGACTTCCTCGCCCTGCCTGTTGTTGACAAAGAAAACCGCCTTGTAGGTATTGTTACTGTCGATGACGCTGTTGATGTTATGCAGGAAGAGGCAACTGAGGATATCCAGAAGATGGCGGCTATCACCCCAAATACCGACACCCCCTACCTTAAAATCGGTATTTTTGAAACATGGAAAAGCCGTATCCCATGGCTTTTACTCCTTATGATTTCCGCCACATTCACAGGAATGATAATCAGCTCATTTGAAGATGCCTTGGCATCCTCTGTTGTACTGACAGCATTTATTCCTATGCTGATGGACACAGGCGGTAACACAGGCAGTCAGTCCTCAGTAACAGTTATCCGTGCGTTATCACTTAACGAAATTCAGTTTAAGGATATTTTAAAGGTTATATGGAAAGAAGTCCGTGTTGCCTGCCTTTGTGGAATTGCACTTTCCGCTGTCGCATTCCTAAAGGTAATGCTTGTTGACAGACTCCTGCTTGGAAATACAGATGTTACAATCCCTGTGGCAATAATTGTTTGCCTCACCCTTGCAATCACAGTTGTGGTGGCTAAGATTATCGGTTGCTGTCTTCCTATGCTTGCAAACAAACTGGGCTTTGACCCTGCTGTAATGGCGTCCCCATTCATCACAACTATTGTTGACGCAGTAAGCCTTGCAGTTTACTTTATGATTGCAACAAACATTCTGGGTTTGTAGATACAAAAATAAATACAAAAAAACGGCATCGCTTTTGGCGGTGCCGTTATTGTTTGTCTATCCAGTTTATATGCTGAACAAAAGAAAAATGACCATCCTATTGGATGGACACTTTTTAATGTTGGCATCTTCCTATTTTCCCGGGCCGTCACCAGCCAAGTATCTTCGGCACTACTGAGCTTAACTTCTGTGTTCGGGATGGGAACAGGTGGACCCTCAGCGTCATCAACACCAACTTATTTGATTTGTTTTTCGTTGTTCTCTCTCAACAACAATAAGGATTATACCACCCTGTTTCAGAAAAATCAACCCCTTTTTCAAATTTTTTCAAATTTTTTTAAATTTTTTTATATTTTCTTTTTCTCAAGGTTATTTATTTGACTACAAAGCACAAAAGGAGTAGAATATTGTATAAGTTAACGAGAACAATAAAGAAATAAGGGAATTGAATGAACAAAACAAAAAAAGCATCACTTTTATTATCCTCCCTTTCTATATACAAAGGGATTTTGACAAGGAGTGTGCCAAAGGCACTTTACAGGCTAATCTTGTCAATAGATAAAAGACCTGAGGACTTTCTTAACGCATACGGTGACTTCTACCGACTACTGTGCGACAGACATTGTTCAGACCGTCTGTGCTACAATCTAACAGAGGCTGCTCTTTTTGACGAAAACTATTTTACCAAAATGGCTACTGCCAACAAGACTAATGATATGTCAAAGGAAGAAAAGCAGGCTGTTATAAGTGATATTCAGGCAATACTCTTTGCGTCACAGATAACTCCTGACCACATTATTAATGACTATAAATATAAAGATGAAATAGAGGATATTCTCCCTACACTTCCAAGGTGGAACTGCGGTGAGCCTGCAAAGGAATTCAAAGGCTTTGACGGTACACTTGATAACATAAGTAAATTTCACCGAATCAACGGTTGTGGTATGTTTGCAAGGTACAAGTCATTTGTATGGCGTGAGGGTGGTATTCAACCAATTATAAATGCTGACCCTGTTCGCCTTGCAGATTTAGTTGACTACGAATATCAGCGAAACCAGGTTATTGAAAACACCAAAGCCTTTATCCAGGGCAAAAGGGCGAATAACTGCCTGCTGTACGGTGATATGGGAACAGGTAAAAGTACAACCGTCAAAGCTGTTGTAAACGAATACAGAAACGACGGTTTGCGTATTGTGGAAATGCCTAAGGAAAGGCTTATGGAATTTCCTCTTCTTGTAGATACAATAGCGTCTGTTCCAATGAAGTTTATAATTTTTATTGACGACCTTTCTTTCCAAAGGCAGGACGAGTGCTACACAAGTCTTAAGGCAGTGCTGGAGGGTGGAGTAGCATCTCTCCCTCGCAATGCCCTCATTTACGCCACAAGCAACCGTCGTCACCTTGTTAAGGAAAACTTTGAGGACAGGGAATGTTCCGAAGTTAACCGCCGTGACAATATGCAGGAAACCCTTTCACTTTCAGACAGATTTGGGCTTTCCATCGGCTACTTTGTTCCAGACAAAAAGAAATTCCTCCACATTGTAGATGAGCTTGCAAAAGCTCATGGCATAGAACTTGACCAAGAAACACTTCACCTTGAGGCAGAAAAATTCGCCACACAAAGGGCAACTCGTTCCCCAAGGACTGCACAGCAATTCATAAAATCATTACTGTAAGACAAGAGGTATAAAATGAGGATACTCAAAACTACTATTTGCGCACTACTTATTTTTTCTGTACTGTTTTGTACATACGGATGTACAAATAGCGACGGTGACTATCCTGTTACAATAGGAAACATAACATTTGAGGAAAGTCCCGAAAAAGTTGCAGTTGTAAGTCCAAATGTGGCAGATATTATTGACTGCATAGGCTACAACACCAAGGTTGCTCTTGTAAGCGACCAAGTGCTTACCGAAAGCTATAAGGATACCGAAAAATGCGGAAATAACATTGACCCTGATGTTGACAAGATTGTAAAAAGCGGTGCAACCGTTGTTCTGGCTGACGACAATATTTCCGACGGCACAATTAAAAAACTTGAGGATAAGGATATCAAGGTTGTACAGTTTCACTACGGCAATACCAAGGATGATGTAAAAACCACTTACACATCAATCGGCTCAATTCTAAAGGGCAAAGAGGGAAAAGAAAAAGCCGAAAGTGCCTGGACACTTCTGTTTAAATATTTGGACACATACAAAGACCAGGCAGAGAGAAAGAATAGCGAAAAATTCCTCATGTATGTCAGCGGAACAGGTCCTATTACCACCGCTATTGAGAGTAGCTGGTACTACACTATCCTCAATTATTCAGGTACAAAAGTAATCATGGGTTCCTTGAGTGACCCTACTGTTTCAATAGGGGAAATTGGTGAACTCAACCCCGACTTCCTCATTTACGACAAAAACACCTATCAAACTATAAAAAAACGCACCGTTGTTCAGGAGTGCAAATTTTTGGCTAAAGGCGGAACTCTAAGATTGGATAAAGACTACCTTAAGCTTCAGGGTACAACCGCCATTGAAAACATAAGGAAAATTATTTCTCTTTACGACAAAGATGCTGTTGAAAAGGCAGAGCAGATTATCAAGAATCAAGGTACAGAAACCACAACAGCAGGCACAACAGCCACTACCTCTGCACCTGACAAAACTACAACTGTTTCTTCTACCACTGCAACAAATAGTTCAAGCTCTGCAAAGGTAACTACAACCACTCAAACTACAATCGCTCAGACTGCAACTACCACAAATCAGACAACCTCCACCACTTCAACAAGTTCAAAGTATGAATTGCAGTCAAAGTATAATGTAAACTTCACTGAGTCCGCCATAGATTCTATGAAAAAGGATAAGGAAAACAAGTACATAAAAGCAATGCAACAAAGGCTTTCTGACCTTGGGTACATAGATGAACACTACATAACAGGCTATCTCGGCGACCTGACTATCGCCGCATTGGAAAAATTCCAGAAAGCAAACAGCCTTGACCCCGACGGAAAGGTAAATTCAAAAGTCCTTGAAAAGCTATTTTCAAAGGACGCAAAACCACATAGCTAATCAACAAAACTAAAGAACATAAAAACAGCGTATCACCAACGTGATACGCTGTTTTTCTATATTCTGTGATTTCAGTCCAAAATCCCCTTTACCTCGGGAATAAATTCAATACTTCTTTCCAAAATTCCGTGGAGGTATGCAATGGCTGTGCCGTAGTTTGTGAAAGGCACTCTCTGTTCTATGGTGTGGTTCATTCTGTACTGCATTTCTCTTGTATTCAACATACACCCTCCACAATGAATCACAAGACTATATGGCGACAAATCCTCGGGGTACTCCGTTCCGCTTACAAGGGTAATTTCTAAGTTTTTCTTTGTATATTCACCAAGCCACTTTGGAATTTTCACACTTCCTATGTCCTCACATTGGCGGTGGTGGGTACATCCCTCTGCAATTAGCACCCTATCGCCATCTTTAAGCTTTGAAATGGAGTTTGCTCCCTTTACCGCAGTTTCAAGAAAGCCTTTGAACCTTGCCATTAGAATTGAAAACGATGTAAGGTATATATCCTTTGGTGTTGACTTATCCGCCTTTTCAAAAGCCTGACTATCGGTAACAACCACACGAGGCCTTTTGTTAAGATTATTAAGGGTCTGCTGAATTTCATCCTCCTTGCAAACAACAGCCACAGCTCCGCTGTCAAGTATATCACGAATCACCTGTTGCTGTGGAAGTATCAGCCTGCCCTTTGGGGCTGCTGAATCAATGGGAATAACAAGAAGAACAATATCCCCCGGGGTAAGTAAGTCACCTATGATTTTTCTTTCACTTGCTTTGTTGGATGTAAGGTTTGCAACCATTTCCCTAAGGCTGTTTATTCCTGTTTTGTCCAATGCGCTAACAGCAATTTCGTTTTCCTTAAGGTCTGCCACCTCATTCAAATCTCTTTTGTTATATGCAACAACATATGGGATATTTCTCTCCCCAAACAGGGATAGAAGATCCTTATCATAATCAGTTAACCCCTGTGTTGAGTCCACCACCAGAACAGCAACATCAATTTTGTTAAGGACTTGTTTAGTTTTTTCAACTCTGAGTGCGCCAAGCTCCCCCTTATCGTCAATGCCCGGTGTATCAATAATCATTACAGGACCCATTGGAAGAAGCTCCATAGCCTTATAAACAGGGTCTGTGGTTGTACCCTTAACGCTACTGACAACTGCCAAATTCTGATTTGTAAAGGCATTTACCACCGAGCTTTTACCAACATTTCTTCTACCGAAAAAGCCTATGTGTACCCTGTGGGATTTTGGTGATGAATTCATAACTACCCCCTGTTATGGAAACAATCAGTGTTTCCTTAAAATCTAAAATCTCTTTTGCCTTGCTCTATCATTTCAAGGTTTTCTTCACAAATTTTCTTAACCTTTTCCTTTGGAATATTGTGAAGTTCTTTTTCAATCAGCTGTTCGCCGATTTTCTTAGTTTCCTCACTTGCATAGTCAATAAGGTATTCCTTTAGTGTCATAAGGGCGTTTGGATGGCAGCAGTTCTGTATCTGTCCTGCCTTACAAAGTGACATAAACCTGTCGCCTGTTCTGCCCTCTCTGTAACAGGCTGTGCAGAATGAAGGTATATATCCACCCTCCATAAGCCACCTTACAACCTCGTCAAGAGTTCTGTTGTCAGAAACATCAAACTGCTCTGTGTCGTGCGGTCTTTCTTCTTCAGCATAACCTCCCACAGAGGTTCTTGATGCACCGGAAATCTGAGAAACACCCAGTCCGATAACCTTTTCTCTAACCTGCTGACTTTCTCTTGTGGAGATTATCATACCTGTGTAAGGCACAGCAATCCTTATTAATGCACAAATTTTTGCAAAGGTATCGTCATCTATTCCGTTGTCAAAGGTGCTTGGGTCAATGTCATCCGCCCTTTTTATCCTTGGTACGGAAATTGTGTGAGGACCAACACCATAGGTTGCCTCCAAATGTTCTGCGTGCATCAAAAGCCCTGCAAACTCGTATTTGTACAGTTCAAGTCCGAACAGCACACCCAGACCCACATCATCAATTCCACCCTGCATTGCCCTGTCCATAGCCTCTGTGTGGTAGTTGTAGTTGTGCTTAGGTCCTGTTGGGTGGAGCTTTTCGTAGCTTTCCTTGTGATATGTTTCCTGGAACAATATGTATGTTCCTATTCCCGCATCTTTCAGCTTTCTGTAATTTTCAACTGTTGTGGCGGCAATATTCACATTCACTCTGCGTATTTTTCCGTTTTTGTGATTTACAGAATATATAGTTTTTATGCACTCCAGTATATATTCAATTGGGTTATTTACAGGGTCCTCCCCAGCCTCAATGGCAAGTCTTTTATGTCCCATATCCTGGAGGGCAATAACCTCGTTTTTAATCTCCTGTTGGGTCAGCTTTTTTCGAGGTATGTGCTTGTTTTTCATATGATAAGGGCAGTAAACACACCCATTCACGCAGTAGTTAGAAAGATAAAGAGGTGCAAAAATTACTATTCTGTTTCCGTAATAATCCTGCTTAATCTCCTTTGCAAGGTCGTACATCCGCACTATTTTCTCTTTATTTTCACAGGCAAGAAGTACAGATGCCTCCCTATGGGTAAGACCCTTTCTCTTTTCTGCTTTGTTCAGAATTTCGTCAATCAGCGGAAGATTATCCTTGTTTTTTTCTGCATATTCCAGTGTTTCTAAAATCTCCTGATGATTTATAAATTCTTCTGCATTTTTTGATTTGGGATTATATTCAAACATTTTCTGCTCCTGACAAAAATGGCACACCGTATACTAATGCCTAATTAAATACTCTATAAGATTTTTGAGCAGATTTTTTGCCAGACGAGTGAGATTCCACAGAAAGGCTGACGCCTTTCGAGGACAGCTCACGAAGTATGGCGGAAAATATGCCAAAAAGATATTTAGAATTTAATTAGGCATTAGTATTCGGGTGTGCCATTAGTATTTTTGTTTTACTATGGTGTAATATAAACAATATTATGGTACCACCCAATTTCACGCACCGTTGCAGTGAAATCATTCATCCTACAAATTGATTATATCACTATTGTGTGAGTAAAACAAGAGAAGCAAGGCTAATATTTTAGCATTTTTCAGGCTCGCCGTACTCCTCGCCAAACAGCTCTGCTGTTACACTCTTCATAACCTGTGGGTCAAGGGGCTTATCCTGAAAATCGGTGTCAACCTCTGCAATTTCATTCACAACTTCAAGACCCTCAATTACCTTACCAAAGGCGGCATACTGACCGTCAAGGTGAGGACTTGTTTTGTGCATAACAAAGAACTGACTGCCTGCTGAATCGGGCATCATTGAACGAGCCATAGAGAGAACACCCTCTGTGTGCTTTAAATCGTTCTTAAATCTGTTTGCAGAAAATTCACCCTTAATGTTGTAACCGGGGCCACCCATACCTGTACCCTCAGGACAACCGCCCTGAATCATAAAACCGTAAATAACTCTGTGGAATGTAAGTCCGTTATAGTAGCCCTTGTTTACAAGGCTCAAAAAGTTCTTTACAGTATTTGGTGCAATTTCAGGATAAAGCTCTGCTTTAAACACCTTTCCGTTTTCCATTTCAAAAGTAACTACTGGATTTTTCATCATTATATCTCCTTTTATAAAAATATCTTATACTACTTCGTAAATTAGATATGAAAAATATATGCCATACATTGCAAGCATTAAAACTCCTCCAACACGGGAGAGCTTTTTATTCTTAACTGTAAACAACCACAGGGTAAATACCGCACCTATCATTACAAAACTGTCAAGGATAAACTCCCTGCCAAAGCTAAGTGGATAAATTGCCGACGCTGTACCCAGAACAAACAGCAAGTTAAAGATATTACTTCCCACAATATTTCCTATTGCAATATCGTTCTTGCCCTTCTTAGAGGCAATTACAGATGTTACAAGCTCCGGTAAAGATGTACCAAATGCAACTATTGTAAGCCCGATAATGTCCTCACTGATACTGCACATCTGAGCAAGCTTTGTTGCGGCATCTACCGATAAATTAGCACCAAATACAACAGCAGCACCACCCAAAACACTTATAAGCAGGGTAAGAGGAATATTGATTTTCTTTTTTTCTTCCTTAACTTCTCCGTTAAGTTTGTTCTGATTCATTTCCTTTTTCGCCGAAAGGAAAAGGTAAACCATAAAGGACGCAAGGAGCAACAGCAAAATAACACCACATATGCGGTTAAGGGAACTAAATGCAACTCCCAAAATCAAGAATACAACGGATATTCCTATGGTAAATGGTATTTCGTATCGCACAGTATTCTTCTTAACCACCATTGGCGACACAACAGCAGAAATACCTAAAATCAGCCATATATTCATTATGTTACTACCGATTACATTGCCCACAGCAACACCGCCTGCATGGTCGAGAGATGCCGTAATGCTGACAGCCGCCTCTGGGGCAGATGTGCCAAAGGCAACTATGGTAAGGCCGATGATTATCTGAGGTATGCCAAAGTGAGACGCAATGTTGCTGACTCCATCAACAAAAAAGTCGGCACCCTTAACAAGGAGTACAAATCCAACAGCCAAAAGTAACAGCTGTAAAAGAATATCAACTACCAATTATTTCACATCCTTTGTGGATAATATATTAACAACAAAAGCTCCTTTAGTCAAGAAAAGTCCATAAAACATTTTGGATGAAATCACCTTTTTTTCAAATAATTTTCACTTTACCCCTTTAAACTAATAGCAGAAACTTAGGGGAGGAACAAAGTGTATATTGTAAAAAACGCATTAAGAAACATTTGGAGGAATAAGGGCAGAAACATATTAATTATGATAATTGCCCTTGTAATTGCCCTTTCTGCCTGTATAGCCCTTTCTATAAGGCAATCGGCAGAAACCGCCAGGGAGGATACTCTTTCCGGTATGAAAATTACAGCAACCATCTCAGTTGACAGAGAACAAATGATGAAAAACACCGGTGAAGAAAACGGAAGTTTTTCAAAAGAGGATATGAGGAATGCTCTTAAGAACATTCCGGAACTTACAATAGAGGAAATGCAGACATACGCAAAGTGTGAAAGCGTGGACAATTTTTACTATTCCCAGTCTGCATCGCTGAATTCATCCGACAGTATAGAGCCTGTTGACACAAGTAGCGATACTTCTAACACCTCTGAAGCCTCAAATGACACAGAAAATCAGCAAGGCAATATGCAATTTGGGGGAGGCATGGGAAAGCCCGACGGTAACGGTCCATCTGTAAGAGGCGGAATGGGCGAACAGGGGGACTTTACCCTTGTGGGTTACAGTAGTGAGGACGCAATGACCTCATTTATTGACGGTTCATCAAAAATCACAGAGGGAAGTATGTTTGACATAGATTCCTCCGACAAAAAGTGCCTTATAAGCAGTGAACTTGCAACCCTTAACTCATTAAGTGTTGGCGACAGCATAACTCTTACAAATCCAAACGATGAGGATGAAGAAATTGACCTCATTGTATCCGGTATTTATACAAATTCCGATTTAACAAACAGCGAAAGCGTTATGGGCTTTGGCGCATCCCAAGACCCTGCCAACAAAATTTACACAAGCTATCAATGTTTAAATGCAATAATTGAAGATTCCGAAAAAAATGCCACTACCACCACAGACGAAAACACAGGAATGGAAATGAGCTCTGCTATCAGAGGTCAGGCAAACGGAACCTATGTTTTTGACACAGTGGAGGATTACAATAAATTTGAAAGCGAAGCACGAGATGCCGGACTTTCCGACACATACATAGTTCAGTCCAGCGATTTAGATTCTTACGAATCCTCTCTCGTACCACTTGAAAACTTAAGCTCCTTTGCCGGTTGGTTCCTGCTCATTGTACTTATCATTGGGGCAATCATACTGGTAGTCCTTAATATGTTTAACATACGCAACAGAAAATACGAAATTGGAGTGCTTACCGCCATTGGTATGAAGAAGTGGAAGGTTGCCTTTCAATTCCTTACAGAAACCTTTGTAGTAACATTTGTTGCAATAATCATAGGTACAACAATAGGTGCATTCACCAGCGTTCCTGTTACAAATGCACTCCTTGAAAATCAAATAAGTTCAGTACAGTCACAGCAACAACAGGTTGCCGAAAACTTTGGCAGAGGCGGTATGGACAACAATTCCGACCCGGGAAATACACCTCCAAGTTCTGATCAGGGCTTTGGAATAAAGGGCGACAAGGGTATGGTGCAGCAATCTGTAAGCTATGTTGACTCAATATCCTCAGCAACAGACCTGACAGTTATTCTTCAGCTTATGCTGGTGGGTCTTGCATTAACGATAATAAGCTCTCTTGCATCGGTTATATTTGTGGGAAGATATGAACCGCTAAAAATTCTTTCCCAAAGGGATTAAGGAGGATATGAAATGGCAATACTTGAACTTGAAAATGTAAGCTACTCCTACGACAACAAAAAAATAGTTGTTCTTAACAACCTTAACTATGAATTTGAAAATGGAAAGGTCTATGCCATCACCGGTAGAAGTGGTGCCGGCAAAACCACCCTACTTTCTTTGCTCAGCGGATTGACTAACCCAACAGAGGGCAGAATCCTCTACAACGGTGAGGACATCAGAAAGGCGGACAAATACAAATACAGAAGTAACTGCGTTGGGGTTGTTTTTCAAAGCTTTAATCTGCTATCGAACCTCACTTCCCTTGAAAATGTAATGCTTTCTATGGATGTGTCCAACCGTCATTTTGAAAATAAAAAGCAAGAGGCAACACAGCTTTTACACAAGGTGGGACTTGAGGATGACGAGATTAACCGATATGTTCTGAAACTTTCAGGAGGTCAACAACAAAGGGTTGCAATAGCCAGAGCCTTGTCCTACAACCCCGACATTATTCTGGCAGACGAACCAACAGGCAACCTTGACCTTGAAACTCAGGACGAGATTATGGATATATTTAAAAACTTAGCCCACAAAGAGAACAGGTGCATTATTCTTGTCACCCACTCCCCGGAGGTTGCAAAGCAAAGCGATATCAACTATCAGCTACAACCACTACGAAAATCAAAGGCATAAGAAATTAATAAATTAAATTTTAAGAATTATTTGATATAGATTTTCATTTTTTCCTTCCTGAAAAAGCCCCCTTGAGGGGCTTTTTTAATTTTATTCTATTATTGCAATGACTGATTTTTCGTTGTATAATTAATCTGTTATGATAATTAAGAAACTATACTTGAAAGGGTCTATATTTTTAATCCTTTGTTTAATTACAACAACCCTTACCTCATGCCAGAGCAACACTCAAGAAAGTAGTTTTGACGGTTTTGAAGTTAGCTATATTGATGTTGGTCAAGGTGACAGTATCTTTATCGGTTGCAATGGCGAATCTATGCTCATTGATGCCGGAGAAAACGAAGAGGGGAATACTGTTGTTAATTATATAAAATCCACAGGAACAACAAAGTTGAAATACGCTGTGGGAACTCACCCCCACTCCGACCACATCGGCGGAATGGATACCGTTATGGAGGAAATACCTGCTGATTACTTTATCTGTCCCGAAATAGATTACGACACAAAGACTTGGGATGATGTTCTTGATGTAGTTGAGGATAACAATACAGAGTTAATATATGCACAAAGGGGCAAGTCCTACACATTGGGTGACTCAACATTTACCATACTTTCGCCCGGCAAAAACGGCATATACAGCGACTGCAACAATTATTCCGTTGTAATAAAGGCTGACTATAAGGATACCTCTTTCCTTTTTACCGGGGACGCCGAGGATATTGTTGAAGAAGAAATGATAAATAACAGCTGTGACCTTAGTGCAGATGTACTAAAGGTGGGGCATCACGGAAGTACAAGCAGTACAACAGAAGAGTTCCTGAAAAAAGTAAACCCAAAATATGCAGTTATAAGCTGTGGAAAAGACAACAAATATGGGCATCCCCACGACGAAACTCTTGAAAAGCTTGAGGATGCTAATGTAACTGTTCACCGTACAGACGAAGAAGGAACTGTTGTAGCACAAAGCGACGGAAAATCCATCAGTTTTACAGATGCATCAAATAAATCTGCCCCAAAAACCTACAACACCAAAAGCACAAAATCCTCATCTACTGTTGAAACCGCTCAAAGCGAACAAGAGGAAGTATATATAGGAAACAAAAACAGCAAAAAACTCCACAAAAAGGACTGTAGCTCTGTTGTAGCAATGAATGAAAAAAATAAGGTCTATTTTTCAAGCAAAAAAGACGCACTTAATAAGGGATATTCACCCTGTAATAACTGTAATCCATAATCTATAGGAGTTCTGTATGATTGAAAAATTATTAAAAGAAAAATCAGTATGGGAAAAGCTTATGGCAACGGACAAACCCATCATACTCTACGGAATGGGTGACGGCGCCGACCGTGTTCTCAAAGAATTTTCCGTACTAAATATCAACATTTCCGGAGTTATGGCTTCGGACGGATTTGTACGAGGTCAGACCTTTCACGGCTTTACCGTACAAACACTTGACCAAGTTAAGGAGGATTTTGACGACTTTATAATTCTCATAACATTTGGTACAGACAAGCCCGATGTCATTGAAAATATTAAGGAGCTTAGCAAACAATATACCGTACTTGTGCCAAGCGTTCCTGTTGCCGGAGAAAAGATTTTTAACCGTGGATATCTTATGCGAAACGGTACGGAAATTATGGAATCCTTTAACCTTATGGAGGACGAACAGTCCAAAGAGGTTTTCAAAAATATGTGTTATTTTCAGTACACAGGAGAGCTTGAATATCTCTTTGCTATGGAAAGCAGTAAGGACGATGCTTATAAAATCCTCAACCTTACATCCCAGGAAAACTACCTTGACCTTGGGGCATACAGGGGCGACACAATAGCAGAGTTCTTGAAGTACACCTGCAACCGGTACAAGACCATTACAGCCCTTGAACCGGACGCTAAAACATACAAAAAGCTTGTGGAGAATATGGGCGAACTGCCAAACACAAGGCTTATCGAAAAAGGAATATGGAATATTGACACAGAGGTTTGTTTTGAAACAGGAAAAGGCAGAGGAAGTGTTCTCAATAATAAAGATGGAGTCCTCACCCCTGTTACCTGCATAGATACAATTGCCAAAGAAACACCATTTACATATATAAAAATGGATGTGGAGGGTGTTGAATTTGTAGTTTTGTACGGCGGATATGAATACCTGAAAAGCAACAAACCAAAGCTGAATGTGGCTTGCTATCACCGCTGTTGCGATATTTACCGAATTCCGATTATGCTCAAAAGGGTAAATCCAAACTACAAAATATATATGCGCCATCACCCATGTATTCCAAGCTGGGAAACAAATCTTTACTGCATATAAAAAACACAATAGAACAGCCCCACAGAGCCTAAAAGAATCTGTGGGGTATTTTAATGGTGTAACACGTCATTTTATTCCTTGATATTAAGAATTTTTACTGATTTTGAACGAATTTTACCAGAAAACCGACTTTTCTTACCAGAAAAATTTTTTTCGTCAAAAAGTATGCTATAATGCAAAAAATTCAGGAAGATGTTTTTCCTAAAAGATGCTTTGTATTTAAGCACAAATAACAATGGCATAAATGGACTATGGTTCACCTTCCGGTCCGTTTTGCAGCCGAGGTACAGAGATGTGCCTCGGCTTTATTAAATTAATTTTTGTATTTTTTAATAAATAATTCACCATTTATACATTAATTATATTTACTTTATAGATACAAAGTGCTAAAATATGGATATAAGCT
>JBJEPA010000227.1:0-4524 GCA_051880995.1 Ruminococcus sp. | reverse complement strand
TTATAAGAAAATTATATCATAAATTCAGAAAAATACAAGTGAAAACGTTTGCAAAATAACCTGTTTAAAAAATATTTATGTTATTTTATAATTAAAACAGTAAAGAAAAGAAGGTGTATTTTTATGTCAAAAAATAAAGTTTTAAAAAGTATAAAATGCCTGGTTCTTGTTCTGCTGTTGTCATTATCAACAGTCATTTTTGTTGGCTGTGGTGAGGATAAAAACACAGTAAACATAGGTTATTTTAACAATGTTACCCACGCTCAGGCACTTCTTATGAAGTCAGACGGCTCCTTGGAAAAATCTTTGGGTGACGATGTTAATGTAAAATGGACTGCCTTCAATGCCGGCCCTGCCGAGGTTGAAGCTCTGTTTGCCGGTGATATAGACATTGGCTACATAGGACCGGTTCCTGCCGTTACTGCAAATGTAAAATCAGATGGTGATATTTCAATTATCTCCAGCGCCACAAAGGGCGGAGCTATTCTTGTCAAGAAAAAGGGTAGTGACATTAAGTCAGCAAAAGACCTAGCAAACAAGACAGTTTCTGTTCCACAAATCGGCAACACACAGCACTTGTGCCTCCTTAATCTGTTAAGCGAAAATGGACTAAAGCCTGTTTCTGAGGGAGGAAATGTAAATGTTACCGCAGTTGAAAATGCTGATGTAGAAAATCTTATGGAGCGTGGCGACATAGATGCCGCAATCGTTCCTGAGCCATGGGGCGCAACTCTTCTCCAGAAGGGTGCAGAGCTTGTGCTTGATTATGACGAGATATATTATTCAGGAGATTACGATGTTGCCGTAGTTGTTGTAAGAAACGAGTTTAAAGAAGACCATCCTGAAATTGTTGAAAAGTTCCTTGAACAACACAATCTTGCAACAGAAACAATCACAAGCGATAAGGAAGAGTGCCTTAAAAAGATTAATACAGAGCTTAAGGAATCCACAGGCAAATCCTTAGGAGATGATATTATCAGCGAATCATTTACAAGAATCGGTGTAAGCACCCAGCTTAACAAGGACTCTATTATGGATTTTGCAAAGATAAGCAAAGAGCAGGACTTCATCAAAGAAATTCCGTCAGAGGATAGCCTGTTCATAAAATAATTCGGAGGAAATATTATGGGTTTAACTTTTGATGGCGTCTGTAAAAAGTTTGATACTTCAGAAAATGCTATACTTAAAAATATTGACCTTACAATAGAGCAAGGTGAATTTGTTTGCATAGTAGGTGAATCGGGATGCGGAAAAAGTACCCTCCTTAACCTTGCAGCAGGACTTGAATTGCCCACAGAAGGTCACATTTATCTTGATGGGGAAGAGGTCAAGGCCCCATCAGCGGATAGAACTGTTATGTTTCAAGAGCATGGACTATACCCTTGGCTGACAGTTATTGAAAATGTAAAATTCGGAATGAAGCTTGAGGGTGTACCAAAAAAGGAACAGGAGGAAAAGGCGCTTCACTACCTCGATATGGTGCACCTTACAGATTACAAGGATTACTACATTCATCAGCTTTCCGGCGGAATGCGCCAGCGTACAGCCCTGGCAAGGGCGCTCACCATAAACTCCAAGATTCTTCTGATGGATGAGCCTTTTTCAGCCCTTGATAAGCAAACATCAAACCGCCTAAGAGAGGAACTCCAAAAAATCTGGATGGAAACAAAAAAGACTATTCTTTTTATTACACACAGCGTAGAAGAGGCAATATATCTTGCCGACAGAGTTGTGGTTCTCTCCCCAAGAAAGAACGGTGTTTCCGATATAATCAAAGTGAATTTACCACGACCAAGGGAGATTTATTCAAAGGAATTTGTTGAGCTTAGAAAGCGAATACTTGGTGAAGTAAGGAGTTAGGGTTTTGGGTATTATTATTTTTGTTGTGATCCTCCTTGCAGTGTGGCAGGGCGGATACTATTTAAGTGTTGATTTATTACATCTTTGCAAGTCTTATTCTGTACCATCTCCGGTAGGAGTTGTAAAACGTTTTATTGAGCTTTGTGAGGACGGTTCAATCTTTCAGGCAACAGGACTTTCACTTTTAAGAGGAATTGCCGGGTTTGCCATTGCAGTTCTCATAGGTGTTGCAATAGGATTTCTGATTAATCATTTCGTTTATCTTCAAAAGAATCTCAAGCCTATCATTTTAGGTGTTCAGACATTGCCAAGCGTATGCTGGGTACCTTTCTCCATACTTTGGTTTGGTCTTTCTACACAGGCAATAATTTTTGTTGTGGTAATGGGTTCAGCATTCAGTATAGCAATTTCTGTTGATAATGCCTTCAAAAATATTCAGCCAATCTACTACAAAGCCGCTTTGACAATGGGCGCAACCAAAAGGCAGATATATTCCTATGTTGTATTCCCGGCGGCACTTCCGGAGCTTATTTCAGGTTTAAAGCAAGGCTGGTCATTTGCGTGGCGAGCATTGATGGCAGGTGAAGTTATGACAACCTCCATAAGCCTGGGACAAACCCTGATTATGGGTCGTGACCTTGCAGACATCAACCAGGTTGCACTTGTTATGATAATCATCATACTGGTGGGAATTATAATAGACAAATGTATATTCTCTGTAATTGAGAAGAGAGTATTGTCAAAAAGAGGCCTTGCATAAATTACACCCCTTTAATATAATTACAAGTTAATATTAGGGAAACACCGAATTAATCACGCTGAACGCTATTTAATCAGTGTTTCCTTAGTAATAGGCTCTGTGCTTCACTTCCCCAAATTTAAATTGTTGCACAGAGCCTTTTTAAATTAAATCTCATATATATTTTTGCCTATATACATCAAAAAAAGGACCGGATTTCCGGTCCTTTTTTTTACTAAAATTCATTTTTTACATTTCTGCTGAATAGTTCACCCAAGGCGGGTTTCATGTCTTTACCCTCAAAAAGCACCTCATAAAGCTGTGTTACAATGGGCATTTCAATGCCCTTTTTCTTTGCGATTTTGTAAATTGCCTTGGTGGTCATAACACCCTCGGCTAGCTTTTCAAATTTATCACCCTGCACAAACTTTTCGCCAAACATTCTGTTGTGACTCCATTTTGAGAATAGAGTAGCCTCATAGTCACCAAGGTGGCAAAGACCGTAAGCGCTCATTCCATTTCCGCCCATAGCCTCAATAAAGCTGGAAATTTCCCTTGGGGCTCTTGCCATTAAAGCACCCTTTAGGCTGGTGTAACCCATACCGTCAAGCATACCGGCACAAATGCCAATTACATTCTTTGCAGCAGCTCCAATTTCAGAACCAATCAGGTCAGTTCCTATGTAAAAACGGATTAAATCGCTGTTAAACTCACTTACAAGCCATTCCTTAACGCTGTCCTTTTCACTGTCAATAACCATACAGTTAGGGATTCCCTTAACATAGTCCTGGGGATGTCCGGGGCCAACCCATACAGCAACATTGGTTTTATCCTTATCAATAAAGTCGTCCACAACCTGAGAAAGTCTTTTTCCTGTGCTTTCTTCAATACCCTTCATACAAAGCACAATGGTTTTTCCCTCAAGACTGTATTTTGAAATATCTGTCATATATTCCCTGAGGTGCTGACAGCTAATAGAAATTACAATAACCTCTGCTCTTTCAACCGAATATTCTAGGTCAGAGGATACCTCAATAGAGTCAGGGTAGGAGAGATAGTCATTTTTTCTGTTATTTTTTAGTGCTATAAATTCAGGGGCATTTTCAAGTCCTCCCGACAAAACATTGTGACCGATTTTGTCAAGATACCAGGCGATACAGCTGCCCCAGCGTCCGCATCCCAGCACAGAAATATTCATATGTAACCTCGCAAAAATATAAAAATACCCCGCCTGACCGTAAATGCTTAAATATAACCTGCCTACAAAACGACAGGTGGGTGCACTCCCACGGGCATTAGGATCCCCGGTGAATCACCGGGTCTTCAACACCGCCAATGGAGACCATGCTCCCGATTTAAAAGTTGTAGGGTTATTTTCGCATATTCGCAAATCAGGCAGGGTGATTTATTAAATTAATATCAAAAAATTAAAATTTCTAAATTTTATTCTTCCTCATCATCAAACATACTTGCAAATCTTTCTTCAAACTGCTGTGCAAGCCTGTCAAGAAGGTCCTCATCATCCAGTTCAGCCAGCTCTTCTTCGCCGTCATCCCCCAGAATAACCTCCATGATGTAGTATTCCCCGGAGTCATTTACACTATCCTCCGCACTATCAAAAACAGGGTAAAGTGCCAAATACTCCTTGTCATCTTCTATGATTTTGTCAAGTATCTCAAAACTATGCTCATTTCCTTCTTCGTCAATGAGTGTTATGAGATCCGGTGTAAACTCGTTATCCATTTGCGTCACCTCAATTTCTTTAATTACATTTTACATTATATATATAGCATAAGTCAAGAGTATTTTTATTTCTTTATTTGTAACTATTTTCACAAAAATGTCATAAAATAATGGTATGATTAAAGAATACTCTCAAAACTTTAAAAATTATTGATTTAATCTTCCCTTTGTTATATAATATG
>JBJEPA010000226.1:0-4530 GCA_051880995.1 Ruminococcus sp. | reverse complement strand
TTGAAGCGGTAGAGTCTGCTTTTGGAATAGCTGTTGATCTTTTTGAAACGATTACAAATCCTCAGAAAAAAATAAAGGAATACACTGATAAGATAAATGCAGTAATGAATGTTGTTAAGTTTTCTGCTTCTGTGCAAAGACATGAAATGTATGAACAATTTACTTTGTATATGAACAACGCTAGAATTTATTTGAACTTTGGCAATTCTGAAATAGCAAACACTATTATTTATCTTAATCAAAGTGCGCATGATTTATGCAACGAGAAAAACATATGGGCGGAATATATCGAAAAAGCAATAAAGGCAGTAGATAAATTCGGAAAGTTAAACGAATATTGGCTTGATTGGTCTACAGATAGTAGGATTGCATTAATGAAAAAATGGGCGACACTTATAGTATATTCGTCAAAATCAGCTGCGGAGGATGTATCGAATGGTCTAACCGAATATGCTTTATCTGAAAATACCTTTTTAACCGATAGTGGACAGTCTATTTCATATAAAAGTCGAGTTTATAAGGAAAAGTATGAAATGACCAAGTTGATTGATGTCGAGGATTTACAATATACAGTAAGTGATTCAAAAGTAATAATTACAGGGTATAGTGGGTATGAAGGTGAATATACAAATGTAGCATTACCGGATGAAATCAAAGGATATCCTGTAACAAAAATCGGAAACAGGGCATTTGACGGTGTGAATTGGCTTAGAGTTATAATACCATCTACTGTTACTTCAATTGGCGAATATGCGTTCTATAATAATCCGGCACTAAATGATATAGTAGTGTTAGGTGATACGCAAATTGCGAACACTGCTTTTGACTGGAGAATAGATGGAACAAACGGACTTTCCTCAGATCAGTCAACGGGAAATGTGCCTATATACTGTGGTAATGATTCTAAAGCAAAGATTTTTGCGGATAACAAAGAGGGTTTTTATTACAAGTCCCTTGCTTGGGATGGAACAACCATTTGGGGCGTTTATCCTAACGGAAACAAATTGAATATTTATACCGGAAATGAACTTAGTTATATTTCATATGTGGTTAATGCTGGGTTAGATTTATCAGATTGTGAAGTTGTATTAAAATGTGATATAGATCTTGGAAATAAAGAATTTACACCCATAGGAAAAACAAAAGATCTAGCGTTCGAAGGTTCATTTAATGGAGAAATGCATACGGTTAAAAACTTTTACCCAAATAAAAAGAACAGTTCGGTTGGATTGTTTGGATATATTGATGGTAAAAATGCGGAATATAAAAATGTTAAGATTTATGGTAATTGTGAAAATACTAGTGAAGGATCAAGAGGCAGTATAATAGGTGAAGCAAATCTGCAAACTGATTCTGCACTAAAAATTATTAATATTGAATCACATTTTTCTGATACCAAGTTTTCTGGTTCTGATACACTTGGAGGGATAATTGGCAAAATAGCGTCTGAAGGAAATTCTACAATCTTATTGCAAAATTGTAGCCATATTGGCGATTTAATAGGTAAGGGTGGATTTGCATATCCTATGATTGGTGGAGTTGTTGGATATAGTCAACTAACATCAACAGATAGAATATCTTTCATTAAGTGTTCATCAAGCGGGACATATAGTTATAATCGAAATTTCCAAATCGCTAATGGTTTGGCATCCGGCTTGCTTGCAAAAGGAGAACGAGGAAATTATGTGTTTGACCAATGCTGTGTAACAGGAAAAGTTAAATGTAATAGTAATACTACAGCTTTGGGTACATTTGTTTCTAATTTTATTCCCGATACATTCCAAATCACTAATTGTGAGACTTTTGCTAATGTAGTTGCAGAAGGCAGTATGGTTACTGTAGTAGGTGGATTTATTGGAGGACTTGATACCACTTATTTATCAAGTACAGATACACTTATTAAAAATTCATATGTATCTTCTGTTCTTAAATCAGGATTCGGTTCAGTAGGTGCGTTTATATCCTCTCACGATGAGAATTTATCAAATTATTCTATTTCAGTTGAGAATTGTTTTTTAGATAAAGACAAAACTAGTGTAAGTGACAAGTTGCTTGTAATGTATAATCACAGACAACTTTTAGGTGGAGCTAAGGCATCCCAAAATGATAAATGGAGTAATAGTGGAGTTTATACTTCAGAAACTTTAAGAACTAATCATTCTTTGTATAGTGACTGGGATTTTGATTCAGTATGGGAATATACAGAATCTGGATATCCAAGATTAAAAGCTTTTGAATTTGAACCTTGCTCATCACATAATTATTCAAAAGTTATAAAAGAACCCACATGCGACGATCAGGGATATACAACATTTACTTGTAATGATTGTGGGTATGAGTATAAAGGAGATTATGTATCCAAGCTTGGTCACAGTTATGTTGATACAGTATTATTGCCCACTTGTACAACTCAAGGGTATACAGAACACAAATGTTCAAAATGTGGTAATACATATAAAGATAATTATGTAGATAAGTTGGGCCATTTATATAAAGTAACCGAAAAAATTGAACCAACTTGTTTTGCAAGAGGATAC
This sequence comes from Ruminococcus sp., assembly GCA_051880995.1. Lineage (GTDB taxonomy): Bacteria > Bacillota > Clostridia > Oscillospirales > Acutalibacteraceae > Ruminococcoides. Next base: position 1,993 of record JBJEPA010000226.1, on the reverse strand, counting down.
ACAGAATATACATGCGATAATTGTGGAGATCAGTATAACGGTAGTTATGTAGCTATACTTGACCATTCAAAGAGTGTAAAACTAGAAAATGAAGAATCTCCATTAATTGTTACATACTGCACTAGATGTAATACAATTTTTTCGGAAAGTGAAATTGAAATAAAGAAATTTTATAATCAAGGACAGCTTGAATGGACTTATGCGATTTTAGACGATGAGGTAATTTTAATCAGTTATGAAAAAGAAAATACCATAGTAAATGTACCAAAAAGTATCGAAGGTGTGGCTGTAACTAAATTGTGTGAAAAATTATTCAACAATAAACGTATTACAGAAATAGTTATACCTGATTCAGTTGAATATATTGGGTACGGTATTTTTGAAGGTTGTGTTGATTTATGTAAAGTAACCTTATCAAATAATTTAGATACTATTCCGATGAGAACATTTTTGAATTGTAAAAATTTAACTTCAATCTTTATTCCTAAGTCGATAAAAAATATATATTCTAATGCATTTTCGGGATGTATATCTTTGTCTAATGTTAAATATGAGGATACGGAGGTTAAGTGGAATAATGTAGTAGTGTCTGAAGGAAACGATTGTTTACTTAATGCAATGTTTGAGTTTGAATTAGAAACTACTAGAACCTATTATTTCGAAAACAATAGAAATTGGAATCAGGTCTATGCTTACACTTGGTATTATAACAAAACTTCATCTTCAGCTGTTAAGACGAAAGAATGGCCGGGAGAGAAAATGAACTATGTTGGTAAAAGTAGTGATGGAAATGATATATATTCTATTGATATTTCATCCAATATGGATTACATTATTTTCGATATGGGCTCTAGCCAAGAGCAAACCATTGATATTGCTTTTGAAAACTACAAGGATTGCAATGCGTTCAGATTATCCCCAAATATGGAAAATAATCATTATAAAGTAGAGGGATTTAAATATAATGCTAAGGCCGAGTCCTTTAAAAAAATGATAAATCAAACTATAGTACCAGACGAAACAGATAAAAATGTTGATCGTTTTAATATTGGGGAAGATATTGTTTATAATGGATTGACACTTCTTGGTGTTCAGAAAAAAGGTGATGGTACTGATTCTGTGAGATTTGTAACCGTTGTATCATCCGATGTACTTTCACATGAAGATGTAGTGGATTATGGTTATGTATTCGCTACAACATTGAAGGAAACAACGGCGGCAAAACAAAAATCCGGTAATCTTACTATTGAAAACGGACATAAATACAGTTGTAAGGGAACAATCAACACTATGACGGGTGGATATGGAGATGTTGATTTTACATCTACTCCTTACAAATATGTTACAGCTGCTGTAAATAACATCAATTCTGATAAAGCTCTCGTTGCACGTTTTTATATTGAAACAAGTTTTGGTACATACTACGCTTCATATACAGACGGCAACGGAGATACTTTTAATGGATGTGTCGTTCGTTGGAGCGAAATTCAAAATTATTAGGGAGAGCAAAATGAAAAAATATATTAAACCGGAATTTGAGTTGATTAAGTGTGTTACAGAAAATTATATAACGGGATCTGCGACCCAAAATGGGGAACATAACATAGAATTTGAATTACCTAATTGGGAGGATGAACTGATATAACTAAAAACATGAAACCATATATAATGTTTAGTAACATTATATGCGGTTTTATAATTTTAGTAAAATAAGTTGTTTTACAATTGGACTGAAATTAGGTGAATTAATACTTCAAAAGTAAAGCTCATGGACAGATCAAGGCTGGAATAATAGCGTAGCTGTTGTTATGTTCCTGCTAACTAATATATTGGGAAGTGGATTGCTGAGAAGTTTTCTAAGAGTATTACAAATATACCTTACTATTCTAATGGCGGTGACAATAGAGTCATTTCTGCACTACCTCAGCATACTTCTGAGTATAGTAGAGTTTTCCGATCTATGAATCAAATGAGGAATCAAATGAGTGAATAA
>JBJEPA010000225.1:0-4541 GCA_051880995.1 Ruminococcus sp. | reverse complement strand
ATTCATTCTAAAAGTCAATATTGGAAACTACCGGTTCACTGAAATTGATAGGAAATAGGGATATAATATTTATTTTGTGAAAAATGTTGATTATTCAATTAAAATATTTTATAATTAAACAGTAGGAACTATTTCTACATTACAATTTATAAAATATATTTTAAGGAGATTGCTGTTTGAAGAAAAGTAGCACCTTGGAGATTGTATCGTAACCGTGAGGTTTGGAAGTACAATCTTACAAACCTCCCAGTACTGAAGTCAACAATCATCAGGAGGAAAAATAATGAATAAAAATGACTACACAATTCGTTTGGAAAGAAAAGAAGAATACAAAGAGGTAGAAAACCTTGTAAGGGAAAGCTTTTGGAATGTTTACCGACCGGGATGCCTTGAGCATTATGTTCTAAATCAGCTGAGGAATGACAAGGCATTTGTGCCACAGCTTGATTTCGTTATGGAAAAGGACGGCAAAATTATTGGTCAAAATGTCTTTGTCAGGGCGAATATCAAGGCTGATGACGGCAGGGATATTCCAATTATGACAATGGGTCCCATTTGCATAACACCGGAACTCAAGAGAAAAGGCTACGGCAAAATTCTGCTGGACTATTCCCTTGAAAAGGCGAAAAGCCTTGGCTGTGGTGCGGTGTGCTTTGAGGGTAACATTGACTTTTACGGAAAAAGCGGTTTTACCTTTGCGAGCGACTTTGGAATACGCTATCACGGCTTGCCCGAGGGTGAGGACGCATCATTCTTTTTGTGTAAGGAACTGATACCGGGTTATTTAAAAGGAATTACCGGTGAGTATGCAACCCCAAAGTGTTATTTTGTTGACGAAACAAAAGCCGAGGAATTTGACAAAATGTTTCCACATAAGGAAAAACTGAAACTTCCGGGACAGATTTTCTAAGCGAAAAAAATTGGAGTATAAACTCCAGCTAAAAAAACTCCTCACCGCCGAGAATTGTTTGGTGGTGGGGAGCTTTTTGAATGCAGAATTCAGAATTTAATAAGACAAATTCGGAATTCGGAATGACAGGGTAGGCATTTTGGCTGACAGACAGCCTCCCCCCTCTGGTGGAGGCTATCTGTTAGGAAAATTCCGATTTATCCTTACTCGATAAATCGCTAAATATTATTCAAAATATCCTTTACTGTGTCGCAATACTTTTTTGGATTATCCATAAACATACTGTGACCTGTGTTTTCTATCCAATAAAAGCCTTTTTTAGGTGCTTTTATGTTTTCAAAATATTTCTCGGCATCCTTTTGGCAGACAGCGTAGTCACCCTCTCCGGCAAGGTAATACACAGGTACCTTGTACTTGTCCGAAAGCTGACTTATGTCAAAACCAAAGAAAGCATATTCCATCAGCTCTTTGTTTTGTTCAAAGAATTTTTCTGTGTTCATTTGTGACATAAACCATTTTATATCATCAAAATTCATCTCCGGAGAGGTTATGCCTGTCCACATTTGGGAGAGTCCCGACATTTCGCCCTCACAGGCAGTGTATTTTGCTGTTAAAGAAACAAGACGGTTTAGGTCGTCAAGGGACATATCCTCATATTTTGTGACACGGCTCATTCTGTCAATAAGCTCTTTCAGATTTTTTTCGTCCTCTGTGCCTTTGATTTTGTCACATTCAAGGGCGGTCTTTCCTGCGTTAAGCTTGTTTTTGTACAGGTTTGTAATCTGGCTTATGCCGATGTAACAGCTTACATTTTCGGGATGATTTTGCACATATATACTGCCGATTACAGTACCCCAGGAATGACCTGCAATAATCACCTTGTCCTTGTTAAAGCGATTTTTTGCGTATTCAACAATGCCATCAAGGTCGTCAACAAGGGTGTCAATATCCGCCTTGGAATCACAGTTATTCTCATAATAGGTGCGACCGCAACCACGCTGGTCGTAATTGATAATTGTAAGCTCACTTTCAAGCTCCCTTTGGTAATAAGGCGACACATACCCCATAGGACTTGCCGGACCGCCGTGAATGAATATCATAACAGGGTTGTCCTTATCCTCACCACGAATCTGAACAAACTGTTTCATTCCGTTTATGTCTATGTAGGCAGATTCTTGAATACCGTTTTCAGTATCAATTTTATTTTTACTACTGTTTATCAGACGAAAAATGAAAACCGTTGACACAGCAAGAAAAATAATTATTCCAATCACAATAAGTACAGCTATCATTATCCTTTTGATTATCCTTTTCATAATATCAATTCCCAAATTTTGAAAGTTGTCTTTTTATCAACTCAATTCTATCAAATATACTCTATAAATTCAATATGCAAAGTATTACGGAGTTGTATTTACAAAAATTATGGATTATAATATTTGTAAATTTAAGAATGTAGATTGAAAAGGCAGGGAAAATTATGATTATAGACACTCATGTCCATATTGGTGGAGAGGCTGTGGGCTTCCATATGAATGAGGATATGGTTATTGAGGCTATGGAGAAGTACGGGATTGATTTTTCAATAGTTTCCAACTGCGACTCCTGTGAGGTTAATCATCAGCAAAAGCTGTTGCCGAAGCACCGCCAAATTACTCAGGAGGAGTCCCTTAAAAGGACTATCCGCTTTGCCAGGAGATTCCCTGACAAAATCGGTGTTGCACCTTGGGTAAAGCCCTTAACTGAGGGTTATAATAAGGACTTTGAAAAACTTGTGTATGACAACAGGGATATTATTTTTGCCATAAAGCTACACCCATTTCATTCAAATATTGCACCAACGGACAGCAGAGCTTTGCCCTATATTGAACTGGCAGAAAAACTTGGCGTACCTGTTTTATCCCATACAGGGGGATGTGAAACAGCAGACCCGGTGCATATGTACGAGGTGGCAAAAATGTTCCCAAAGGTGAATTTTGTTATGGTGCATATGGGCTTGGGAACGGACAACAAAAAGGCTTTGGAGTTACTTGGTAAGGCGGATAACCTTTACGGTGACACCACCTGGGTGCCACTAAGCACCACCATTTCAGCTATTGAAAAATACGGTAGCGAAAAAATGATGTTCGGTAGCGATATGCCAATTGACGGAGTTGATACCTATTTGCAAAACCCAAAGGGCGACCGTTCTATTTACCAGGACTATTTTCACCAACTGCCTAAATTGATTTCCGAAAAAGCCTATGCCGACCTGATGTACAATAACGCTGTTAAGTTGTTTAGGTTGGAAAGGTGAGAAGTATGAAATGATTAAGAATTATTCAGATTCATTACAAGAGAAATATATGCCTTTTGTAATCCTCGATGAAAATGATAATATTATTGTATTTGTCGATAATACACTTGATATAGCAAAAAAATCTGCAAAAGAGCATATAATGATGAGCAGAAAGTTTGATGATTGCAACAATTATGAATATTGGGATAACCTGATTGTAAAATTAGGATTGGAAGATTATTAATTGAATTTAGACCATAAGAATGATAAAGTGGCTTAAAGCACTCTTAAAGAAATGTACTGACCCCCAAAAGTTAGACTAAAAATCTAACAATCGGAGGTCAGTATTTTTATGCCCATCCAAGGTGGGATTTTGAGAAAGCTTAAAAAATAAAGCCAACAAAATTGAATATCAAGATTTTTTAAAAATCCTATTGTCCAAGCTAAAGAATAATGATAATATAGTAAGTAAGAGATTATAGGGGAACACTGAATAAATCACAATAAATTTATTTACATATCTTGTTTGCATATTTTCCGCCGGTATGAGAAAAACAGGGGATGACATAAACCGGTGAACAAATCAAAGAGAGGAGATTCACAAATGGATAAGTGGTCGGTGATTCAGTATTTGGAGGAAAGAGCTGAGGACTTTTATAAGTTGAGTGATAAAATCTGGGAAAATGCTGAAATACGATTCAAAGAGAAGCAATCAGTAAAGGATTATGTAGCATTTCTAAAAAATGAAGGCTTTTCAATATCCGTTGGGGAAGCCGGCCTAAAGACGGGATTCCGTGCAGAGTGGGGAAGCGGAAAGCCTGTGATTGGCTTTCTGGGTGAGTATGACGCACTTGCAGGACTGAGTCAAAAGGCAGGTGTTTCCGTTAAGGAGCCTTTGGTAAAAGACGGAAACGGACATGGCTGCGGTCATAATCTTCTTGGAGTTGGTGCACTAATGGGTGCAGTGGGATTTAAGCATTATCTGGAAACGGAAGGGAAATCCGGAACAGTGGTATTTTACGGATGCCCTGCCGAAGAGGGCGGAAGCGGAAAAACATTTATGGCTCGTGAGGGCTGTTTTGATCAACTTGATTTGGCATTAAGCTGGCATCCTAACAATTGTAATATGATGCCTCCCGGACCTGTTTTGGCGAATTACTCTGTCCGTTATAGCTTTACAGGTAAAGCGTCTCATGCGGCGGCAGCACCGGAGGCTGGAAGAAGCGCACTTGATGCACTTGAGTTGATGAATATAGGTGTTCAATTCCTCAGAGAACATATTCCGTCAACTGCGAGAATTCATTATGCTATTACCAACACCGGAGGAATATCGCCAAATATTGTTCAAGATCG
>JBJEPA010000224.1:0-4542 GCA_051880995.1 Ruminococcus sp. | reverse complement strand
TACACAGGGGAGGCTGACGAGGGGAGACTTTGGCGACAGCTTTTCTGGCGAAAACGGCAAACCCTTTGCCCCGTTGGGGCATTTCCCTTAGCAAGGGAATACCTCATCCGAGGGAGCCTTTATACACTCAAATATCTTACTTCATATTTATCTTCAAATCAATTCAAGCTATCCCCCTCAACACGGGCGAACAACTGTTTAATTTCGCTCTTAATTCCCCTATATTCCTCATCATCAAGGAGTGGAGATTTACTGAGGATTTCCTGTGCGCAGCTTTGGGTTTCGGCAACATCCTCCATATTGCTTAAGTCGGCAATTTTCATTTCCGGTAGGCCGTGCTGTTTTTCACCGAAGAAGTCACCGGGTCCTCGTAGCTTTAAGTCCTCGTCTGCAATTTCAAAACCGTTTGAAGTGCGTTTCATAGTTTCAAGTCGTCTTAATGTGTCGGGTGAGTCGCTGTCGGACACAAGGATGCAGTAGCTTTTTTCTTTACCTCTTCCCACTCTGCCCCTTAGCTGATGGAGCTGAGAAAGTCCAAATCTCTCCGCATTTTCTATCATTATAATATTGGCGTTTGGAACATCCACACCAACCTCAATTACAGTTGTGGAAACAAGCACCATAAGCTCCCTGTTTTTAAATGATGTCATAACCTTTTCTTTATCTGCTGACTTCATTTTTCCGTGGAGAACGCCGATGGGAATATCCTTAAAACTATCGTTAAGCATTAGCTTTTGTGCGTAATCCTCGGCAGAAATCACACCGTCGGGGGTGTTTTCCCCCTCCTCAACAAGGGGACATACTATGTAGCACTGCCTTCCCTCATCAACATTTTTGCGGATAAATCCAAGCGCCCTGTTTCGCTTTTTACTGTCGATTAAAAGTGTGTCAATCTCCTGCCTACCTGGTGGAAGTTCATCAATTACAGATATATCCAAATCGCCATAAATGATTAACCCCAATGTCCTTGGAATTGGAGTTGCACTCATAACAAGAATATGAGGGTGCTGACCCTTTGACAAAAGGGCAGAACGCTGAGAAACACCAAAACGATGCTGTTCGTCAGTTACCGCCAAAGCAAGATTTTTAAAGGTGGTGTCTTGTGTCAGCAGAGCGTGAGTGCCGATTATCATTTGAATTTCCCCACTTGCAAGCTGTTCACGAACCAACTTTTTATTCTTAGGTGTCATAGAGCCTGTGAGAAGTCCCACATTTATCCCTGTACCCTCTAATATTTTTGAAATACCCTCATAGTGCTGTTGTGCTAGAATTTCTGTAGGTGCCATAAAGGCGCATTGATAACCGTTTTTGATTACGGTGTGGCAAACCGCAGAAGCAACCGCCGTTTTTCCCGAGCCAACATCACCCTGTACAAGGCGGTTCATAGGGGATTTTTTGTTCACCATATCATTTATACAATCGTCTATTGAGCTCTTTTGAGCATTTGTAAGATTGTAGGGCAAGCAGGACAAAAACTCCCCAACATAATTCTTTTTTAGAATTATTCCATTTTCTTCTTTTTTATTATTTTTTAGAAATTTAATACCTAAATTCAGAATTAAAAGCTCTTCAAAAACAAGCCTGTGCCTAGCCATAAAAAGCTCGTCTTGGTCTAAGGGAAAATGGATTTTTCGTATGGCAAAGTCAAGGCTTTGAAGATTGTACTTGTCCCTCACCCAAAGTGGCAACGGGTCGTTGATTTTTTCCGGCAAAAGGTCAATGCTCTGCCTTACTGCGTCAGCCACAAACCTGTTGGCAAGTCCTGCGGTAAGGTGGTAAATGGGGTGGATTGACGCACCTTTTTCAATTTCTTGAAAGGTGGGTGCAATCATCTGCAAACCGTTGATAGTTTTTGTTATTTTTCCAAAAAAGAAATATTCTTTATCGGTTTTTATCATCTGACTTATATATTTGTTGTTAAAGTAAATCAGGGTTACAGCACCGCTGTCATCGTAAGCCATAGTTTTGCAAATCAGCATTTTGCTACCCTTTGCAAAGTTCACGGAAAAGGGACTGCTGATATATGCTTTGATACACACATTTTCTCCATATGGTGCATCACAAATAGGTGTTGGGGCGCTCCAATCCTCATATCCTCTGGGATAATAACGCAAAAGCTGACCCACAGAATACACACCAAGGTTGTGGAACTGCTCTGCCCTTTTTGCTCCAACGCCCTTTAAGTCTTCAATTTTCTTGTTAAAAAGACTTGCCATTGCTTACCTCTATAAAATAATTTCAACTACAAAAAGGCAGGATAAACCTGCCTTTTCATTATATTTGAATTTTAAAGAATAATCAATACTCAACGCCAACGATATAGTAATAAATTGGCTGGTCGCCCTTGATAAGGGAAATATCAACAGAGTCACCGTACTTTTCGCTGACAGCCTTATATGCCTCTTCTGCCTCTTCTTCGGAAATATCCTCACCGTAAATAAGAGTTACGAATGATGCATCCTTTTTGATAATCTCTTTACAAAGCTTAAGAAGAGCCTTTTGAGATGACTTTTCACAAACGGTGAGCTTACCGTCCTTAAGACCGATAATCTCTCCCTCTTTGATTTTCTTTCCGCCAAACTCGCTGTCCCTTGCGGCAAAGGTAATCTGTCCTGTGATAACGCTTTGAGCACTGCTACCCATAGCCTCAACATTTTCTTCAACAGACATTGTGTCGTCGTAGCAGATAAGTGCTGTAAGGCCCTGAGAAATTGTTTTGGACTCAATCACGAATACATTTCTGTCATCAACCATATCCACAGCCTGCTTGGCAGCCATAACAATGTTTTTGTTGTTAGGCAAAACTACAACATTCTTTGCAGGGGTTGCAAGGATAGCCTCAAGAATATCGTCTGTGGATGGGTTCATACTCTGACCGCCGGAAACAATCTGATTACATCCCATATCTTTAAACAGCTCTGTAAGACCTTCACCGGCTGCAACAGAAACAAATCCTATTTCTTCTGTTGGCTCTGCCTTTTCAAGCTTAACCTTAACAGGAGCCTTTTCAGCCGCATTCTTGTGCTGTTCTTTCATATTTTCAACCTTTACGGTAAGTAGCTGACCATACTTAAGTCCCTGCTGTAAAGCATCTCCCGGATTATCTGTGTGAACGTGAACTTTAACGATTTCTTCATCGTCAACCACAACAACGCAATCACCTATTGTCATAAGGTATTCCCTTAGCTTTGTTGCGTCGGAGTCAGGGTCATCTCTGCCCACGATAAATTCTGTACAATATGTGAAGTTGATAACCTCATCAAACTGAGCCGCTGCACTTTCAAAGGAATCAACAGTTGCGTCATCTACGCTACTTTCGCTACTTAGCTCAACCATTTCACCGTCAGCTAAATATGAAAGCATACCCTGGAAGATAACAAGAAGTCCCTTTCCGCCGGCATCAACAACTCCTGCTTTTTTAAGGACAGGTAGGAATTTTGGTGTGAGGGCAAGAGCCTCTTCTGCAGCAGAAACAACTTCCCTCCATACTTCAACAACATCACCTGTTTCGGTGATGATTTTCATTCCGCCCTCATATGCCATTCTGGCAACTGTAAGGATTGTTCCCTCGGTTGGCTTTGTAACAGCCTTGTAAGCCTCTTCAACACCGATTCCAAGAGCATCAACCAAATCCTCACCGTTTGCAACAGACTTGCCTGCAAGTCCTTTGGCAAATCCACGGAATATAATGGAAAGAATAACACCTGAGTTACCACGAGCACCTCTTAGCATTGAGGAAGCAGTTTTGGAAGCAACCTCGCAAATATCGGCATCTTCCATCTTTTTAAGCTCTTCGGCTGCGGCGGTAATTGTCATAGACATATTTGTACCGGTGTCACCGTCTGGAACAGGAAAAATGTTAAGGTCATTAAGCTCCTGTTTTTGTGAACATATGTTATTAGCACCGGAAATGATGGCATCTCTAAAAGTATTACCGTTTATCATTTCATCACATCCTATCCTTAGTGAACGAATTTTATACTAACCGAATCCTTAATAGGAATGAAACATTAAAAAACTACTTCTATTTCTTATTTCAGTCAGTACCATACTATGTGATTATAACATAAAATTAGGGCTTGTACAAGGCAAGCCCCAGAAAAAAATCAGGAATTTATTATGAATTTTATTTCCTTTTTTCGACAATATTATCCAATTTGTCAATTAATACACAAAATCCCCACAAGAAATGTACAAACTAAAAACTTTGTTCATACAAAGGTGGACAAACTCTTTACTCCTCCACAGCTTTTACAACAAAGCTTATGGCTGTTCTCTCCTCGTTATTAATGTTGACCTTTACAAAGTCGGGAATACAAACAATGCCACATTCGGGAGCAAGGTAGCTTCTTGCAACAGCAATGGATTTAACAGCCTGATTGGTTGCACCGGCACCCACAGCCTGAATTTCAACTTCGCCATTTTCTCTGATTACGCCTGCGATAGCTCCCGCAACAGATGTTGTTACGGACTTTGCAGATACCTTTAGAATTTCCATAATGTTCCTCCAAAAATTAGTTTACCTTTATTATATTAGAAATT
>JBJEPA010000223.1:0-4559 GCA_051880995.1 Ruminococcus sp. | reverse complement strand
CAGCTAAAACCAGACCGAGAGAAAGTGACTTTAATAACATTTTCATATATAAAAACCTGCCCTTCGTTAAGGAAAAACTGAATAAATCACAATTAAATTTATTTACACATCTTGTTTACATATTTTCCGTCAGCTTACCCAAAAAAACATCGTAATGCGTCAGCATTACTGCGGTTTGTTTGTGCAACCTGACAAAAAATCTGACGGCACAATATGTGCAAATGATTTAGTCAGTGTTTCCTTAAGAATATGGACAGGTTTTTTAGTATTATTCAATTATATTACAGAGCAACCTATTTTTATTGGTTTACAGACAAAGGTTTTTTCGTACTTCTTTTTAAGTGCGTCGGCACACTTCTGGGCGTGTTTTTCAGTTTTGAACACACCAAAAACTGCTGAACCGGAGCCACTCATACAGGCACCCTTTGCCTTGTGGTCGTACATAAACTTTTTTATATCGTTAACTTCCTTAATATCAAGGAAAACATCAAAGTCGTTGTACATTGAAGTGACAACAGAATTTAGGCTACGCATATATATTCCCTTTACAACCTCGTCGGAATACTTGAACTGCTTTACAGACTGAGCGTCAATTGCATCGTACGCCTCTTTGGTGGAAACATTGATGTCAGGCTTGCACACTACCATATAACACTCAGGCATCGAGTGGAGTTTTTCCATATCTGTGCCGATACCTGTGGCAAGCTGTGTTCCGCCGTTTATAAAGAAAGGTACATCAGCACCGATATAGGAACAGATTTCTTCCATTTCCTTATCCTTTAGGTGAGTGTTGAACATAACATTTAGTCCCATTATGACAGCAGCGCCGTCAGAACTGCCTCCCCCAAGTCCTGCTTGGGACGGAATTACCTTTTCTATGTCAATATTAATTCCTGCGTTTTTTATGCCTGTACTGTGAAAAAATCTTTCTGCCGCTTTGTAGGCAATATTACTCTTATCACAGGGAACATTCTCGTCATTGCAGGAGATTGTGATTTCTTTACTTTCATTTGATGTTATGGTTACTGTATCGTAGATAGATATGGCTTGAAGTACAAGACTTACTGAGTGGTAACCGTCAGGTCTTCTGCCCATTACATCAACAGCAAGGTTTACCTTTGCCGGAGCACTAACTTTAATTTTCATCTTTTAACTCCCGGAGGAAGCTTTCAATCCTCTTCATTGCCTCGGAAATATTTTTCAGAGAGTTGCAGTATGAAACACGAATGAATCCCTCACCGCTTTCGCCAAAGGCATTACCGGGAACTACTGCAACTCGCTTGTCCTTGATAAGCCTTGTACAGAAATCTTCAGAAGAAAGACCTGTACTTTTAATGCAGGGGAAGCAATAGAAAGCACCCTTAGGCTCAAAGCAAGTAAGGCCAAGCTTTTCAAAAGAACCAACTATGAAATTCTTACGCATTTCATATTCGTCCCTCATACTTTCTATATCATTATCACCCTTTCTTAATGCCTCAATGGCAGCATACTGAGCTGTTGTTGGGGCACTCATAATGCAGAACTGGTGAAGCTTTGTCATTTGAGAAATAATCTCCTTTGGTCCTAAGGCATAACCAAGTCGCCAGCCTGTCATAGCGTAGGATTTACTGAATCCATTTACAACAACAGTTCTGTCAAACATACCGTCAATGTTTGCGATTGAAATATGGCGTTCTTTGTTATATGTAAGTTCGGCATAAATTTCATCAGAAAGCACCATAATATCATGCTTTTTGATAACCTCTGCAATTTTCTGTAAATCTTCTCTTTCCATAATACCGCCGGTTGGGTTATTTGGATATGGAAGTATGAGAAGTTTTGTTTTGTCAGTAATTGCCTTTTCTAAATCTTCAGGAACAATTCTAAATTCGTTCTCAACCTTTGTATCCATCAATACAGGAGTAGCTCCAGCCATTTCTGTTAGTGGTTCATAGCATACAAATGATGGCTGTGGGATAATAATCTCATCCCCGGGCCCTGCAAGACAACGGATAGCAACATCTATTGCCTCGCTACCCCCGACAGTAACAAGCACCTGCGTTGCAGGGTCATATTTTAAATTAAATCTTCTGTTATAGTAATTGGAAATTTCTTCTCTTAATACAGTAAAACCTCTGTTGGGAGTGTACCATGTTTTGCCCATTTGAAGGGAATTTATGCCCTCTTCACGAACGTGCCACGGTGTCTTGAAATCCGGCTCACCAACAGAAAGGGATATTACATTGTCCATTTCGGAAGCAATATCAAAGAACTTTCTAATTCCGGAAGGCTTTACCGACTGTATTTTGCTGTTTATAACCTTCTGATAATCCATTAGATGACATAACTCCTTTTATCTTCCTGTTCAATAGTTTCTACCATATCTACTCCCCCATCCTTATAGTTTTTAAGGATAAAGTTTGTTTGGCAAGATACAACATTGGCTATTGGAGAAAGCCTACGGCTTACAAAGGACGCAACATCATTCATTGTAGCACCTGTTACAACCAAGGAAAGGTCATAGGAGCCTGCAATAAGGTTAACTGTTTTCACCTCGTCAAATGCCATAATTTCCTCGGCAATTCTGTCAAAACCGGATTCCCTTTCGGGAGTAACCTTAACTTCAATTATTGCAGAAACCTGTGGTGACTCCAGCTTCTCCCAATTTACAATTGCCTTGTAGCCTTTGATGATTCCTTTGTCTTCATATTCCTTTATCTGTGCTCGTATGTAATCCTCAGGCTCATTAAGAATGAGCGCAAGCTCGGAATTGGTATAGTTTGAATTTTCTGATAAAAGTTTGAGTAGTTTATTCATAATGCACCTCACACTGTTTGTAGTTGTTTTTCATCGGCTGACTCAATTAAATCAACACATACTGCAGAGGCAATAAGGAAAAGCTCCCTTGAACCCTCTGTAATATTTAGATCATAGCTATCACTACTTCTTGACCAAGAGCCTCTGTGGGTAAGAAGTATTGTATTGTCGTTATCAACAATCTCAAAATTTTTATTGATAATATCGCCACGAATACGCCAACTTATCCCATAATAGTAGCACATTGGTCGAGAAGTGTTCTTGTTAAAAATAAGCCTTATAATGCTTTTTTTATCCTTGATGGTAAATGCCTTGAAAATAGGCAATGGTACTGTGCTGATACTGCACAGCCTGTTAAAATTTGTATCTGTGATTGCAAGAGAGAAATGTGAATGACGCATATCTCTGTAAACATAGAACTTTTCTTTGCCAAGGTGGTCAAAGACAATAAAAAGAGCACCCTCGTTAGAAAAATCTCTTTTTAAAAAAAGTTTCATACAATCACCTGAATTTATTCTTTACAACAAAGTTGGTTTAATACTCTGCTTAAAACTTAGGTTATCCCTTTGGTCAAGAGTTCTTTCCCTGAAATTGTAACAGGTAATCTGACCAAGAATGAACCAGAAGAAAATGACCATAAATGATATATCATAAAGTATTGCCTTTTCAAAGCAGGCAAACACAAGATAGGACACAATAAAACTGAACAGACATGGAAAAACGGTATGTTCAAGGCTTTTACCATTTTTGAAAAGATGCCTTGTAATGGTAAATCCATTTCTAAAAGCAAATGCCATAAACAGTAAAAATCCTATGATGCCGGAGCATACAAGTATTGTGATGTAGGCATTGTGTATATCAGTTGTAAATGAAGCAAAAAGACTAGCAAAGTCACCGCTGTACAAATTTGAAAAGTGCATACCCTCTTCAAAGAAGTCGTAGCTGTACTCGAGAATATTTCCCTTTCCGATACCCTCCACAGGATAGTGGGAGAAAATTGTCATTGCCTGACTCCAAAGTGTAAACCTTCCGGAGTCAATGTTGGCGTTCTCATGTTCAAAAGTTATATCTTCTTCAGATAATTCTGTTGTGGTATCGCTGTCGTTTACAATAACCTCATTAGCATTGTTAATCACAGCGGCAACACCAAGTTGACATACACTTCTAAGGAAGAATGTGCAACAGATGATTACAACACCGGCAAGCAGGGTTGAAATAAACCTAATCACAAGCTGTTTTCTTTCGTAATCACCCTTTGAGGCGATAAATTTTGTAATAACAAAAACTATAATATATCCTAAGAACAGAACAAGACTTGCGTTGCTGTCGCTTAAAAACAGGGTGAAAATGCTTATAAAAAGACCTGTTGCAAGCCAAATACGTGAAGTTTTGGGTAGGTCGGAATTTTTACTGCTGAACTTGTGAATAGTAAGAATATGAATGCAAAATACAACTACAACAGAGGAAAAGCCGGAAAGATTTGGGTTAATAAAAAGGCCTGTATATCTGTTCTCGTATATAATAAGGTCTATCCACTCATTATGATATGATACATCAAGCAAAAGACAGATGATACCGGCAACCTGAATTAATGTTACCATATACAGGAAAATTCTTGCCACTGCGTAAAGCTCATGCTTTACATTAGTTTCAGGCTCAATATGAACACCATAAAATACAAAAAAGCAAATGCACATAAACAGGATAAAAAGCATATTTATGAAAAAATTATCCTTGATATGTACTAGTGCAGTAATTAAATT
>JBJEPA010000222.1:0-4576 GCA_051880995.1 Ruminococcus sp. | reverse complement strand
GATCTCAGCGTTGACGGCTATCAGGTTTATTTCAATTGATGAAAAGTTTGGTACAGCTTATTATAGCAAAACAGGCAATCCTTTTGGATTGCTTGTTTTTTGCCGTCGTTATCATTATTTGAAATTTCAATTTCCTATTGACATCGTATATGACACCACATATAATAATATTAGGAGGTATGGAATGTCAAAATGGGATAAACTATTAATGCGTATTTGTAATTTATCAAAGGATCTTCGTTTTGATGAATTACGCAAGGTTCTTGAAAGCTATGGATATGTAATCTGTTCACCAAGAAGCGGAAGCAGTCACTATACATTCCGAAAAAAGGGTCACTATCCTATTACTATACCAAAGCACGAACCTATCAAAAAAGTCTATGTTGAAATGGTAAGGCAAATTGTTTTGAGCGAGGTGAATTCTGATGAAGAATATAAATGATTATATGAGGATGTCATACCCTATGGAAATTGTTGAGGATAAGGATGAAGGCGGATTCGTTGTTACTTTCCCTGATTTGCCCGGCTGTATAACCTGTGGTGAAACGATAGAAAGTGTAGTATCCAACGCACAGGATGCAAAAAAAGCGTGGATTGAAGCCTCCCTTGAGGACGGAGTGAAAATAAACGAGCCAAACAGCCTTGATAACTATTCAGGTCAATTCAAATTGAGAATGCCACGCAGTTTGCACAAATCACTTGCAGAACATTCTAAACGAGAAGGCATTAGTATGAATCAGTACTGTGTATATCTGCTATCAAAAAACGACACGTTGCTTTCAAGCTAGAACTGATAAATATTTTAGACTAAATGTCATACAACCCCCAATGCAGACTGCACTGGGGGTTATTTTTCTATAAACCATCTGTTGTCCTCAAGGTACAGATACCTTATTTGATTCAAAATTTGACAGGTATATCTCACTCCGGCACCACCGCTTTTAAGTGAACTTGCAAAGCGAATGTCGGTTATTTTGTCTATTTCAAATTTTCTTCCGTCATCCCAGTTTATTATCAAGGGCAATAAACTTCCGTCCTGGTCAAATTTTGCAGTTACGCTAACATACTCCTTCATATAAATCCCCCCTAAAAGAACCCAACCGGGTGAATAGTGTGGTCATCCTTTGGGTTAAGCAAGGACAATTTCTTATCCTTTATAAGGAAAGCCGGTCTTACAGCGTAGTTTCCAAACCGATTTTTCAGAGAATCCAGAGTTTTGTCAAGATTTTCCTCCCTTATATCCTTATCGCAGTCCTGAAAAAAGGAAAGTTGACAGGGCGAGGTGTCTGCAACCAGCTTGCTGACCGATACACCAAGGGAACGAATAGGCTTTTTAAAATTATAATTTCTTCTGAACAATTCCAGGGCTTTGTCACGAATATCCCTTGTGTGGTTGCTAAAGGTGCTTAACTGTCCCTGTCTTGTAAAGGAAAAAAGCTGATTATCCCTTACAGATATAGTCACAACCCCCGCCTTAAAGCCAAGCTCCCTCATTCTCCTTGCAACGCTGTCGGAAAGTATTTGTACAATCATTTTAACATCTGAATAATTCTTCAAATCCCTTGGAGTGGTGGTGGAGTTTCCAATAGATTTAACATCGGGGTGCTGGTCAAACTGAGCCACAGGGGAGGAGTCCATTCCATTTGCAAAGGTGTGTAAAATTTCTCCCCATTTCCCAAGGTTACTCTTAAGAATTTCTGCGTCTGTGTTGGCAATGTCGCCAATTGTGTAAATTCCCATAGTGTGAAGTTTTTTCTTAGTTGATTTTCCCACATACAAAAGGTCACCACAGGGAAGAGGCCACACCTTTTTCCTAAAGCCATCCTCACCGTCAAAATCAATTTTTGTGATTGCATCAGGCTTTTTGTAGTCACTTCCCAGCTTTGCAAATATTTTGTTAAAGCTGACTCCAATGCTTACTGTTATGCCAAGCTCCTCTTTAACCCTCTTGTTTATCTCTTTTGCTATTTCGTATCCACTTTGGGTGTTTCCGGTAACATCAAGCCACGCCTCATCAAGTCCAAAGGATTCAACCCTGTCGGTGTATTCTGCATACATTTCCTTAGCAAGCTTTGAAAAACGCATATATTGGTCAAAATGAGGCTCAACAACCACAAGTTCAGGGCATTTATTCTTTGCTTGCCAGATTGCCTCTCCTGTTTTTACAAAGAATTTCTTTGCCTCTTCGTTTTTTGCAAGTATTATGCCATGCCTGTTTTCGGCATCCCCTGCAACAGCCAATGGTTTTCCCCTTAGTTCCGGGTGGAGTAGGGACTCCACACTGGCGTAAAATCCGTTGCAGTCGCTGTGTAATATAGTCCTCACAAAATCACTTCCCAATTTATTATGAATACATTATAGAACATTTGTTCTATAATGTCAATACCATAAAAGGGACAGTAAATTTAATCTTTAAGGTAAACAAAAAGGCTGTGCATTAGCACAGCCTTAAAAGTGTTCAGTTGAAATATTAGAAATTAAATGCCAAGCTGACTTTTAACATCCTCAGCCATCTTTTCAGCAATCTCAATGGATTCCTGTTCAGAATTACCAATAGAGGTGATGTAAAGTTTAATCTTTGGCTCTGTACCACTTGGCCTAACAATAACAGCGTCACCGCCAAGGCAGAAGTGAAGAACATTTGATTTTGGAAGGTCAATAGGAGTAATCTTTCCTGTTTCAACATCCTTTTCCTCGCTCTTAAGGTAGTCATAAATAGTCTTTACAGTATGACCGTTAATTGACTTAAGAGGATTTTCACGCAGGTTGCTCATAATCTCCTGCATCTTCTTCATACCGCTGGCACCTTCAAATTCAAAGGAAAGGGTTGTGTTTCTGTAATAACCGTATTCCTTGTAAATCTCGTCAATCACATTAGCAAGAGTCTTGCCCTGCTTTCTGTAATATGCAGCCATTTCGCAGATAAGCATAGAAGCAACAACAGCGTCCTTATCTCTCACATAAGTTCCGGCAAGATAACCGTAGCTTTCTTCAAAGCCGAATACATATCTTTCTTTTTCGTTTTTCTCTTCAAGCTTAAGGATAACTTCACCGATGTACTTAAAGCCTGTGAGAACCTTTTTAAGCTCGCAGTTATACTTAGCACAGATTTTATCAATCAATAGGGAAGTAACAATAGTTCTTACAACAATAGGATTCTCCGGAAGAGTACCCTTTTCCTTTCTGACACTAAGTAGGTAATTTGTAAGCATAATACCTGCTTCGTTACCTGTGATAAGTCTGTAAGTTCCGTTATCCGGGACAGCAATACCAACTCTGTCAGCATCCGGGTCAGTTGCAAGAAGAAGGTCAGGCTTAACCTTCTCGCACATATCAAGACCGAGCTGTAATGCTTCCTTAATCTCTGGGTTTGGATAAGGACAGGTTGTAAAGTTTCCGTCGGGATTTTCCTGCTCAGGAACAATAGTAACATCCTTGATGCCGATTTCATCAAGAACTCTTCTTACAAGCTTGTTGCCTGTACCGTTAAGAGGAGTGTAAACAACCTTAAGACCGGAGTCTTGGCAAAGTCCCTCATTAACCTGCTGTTCTTTTACATTTGCAATGTATCTGTCGTAAACTTCGTCTTTAACATACTCAACAAGACCGCTGTTTACAGCCTCGTCAAGGTCCATCGTCTTAACATCTTCAAAAATATCCAGTTTCTGGATTTCGTCATAAACAAGTCCTGCAGCCTTGTCGGTCATCTGGCATCCATCAGAGCCATAAGCCTTGTAGCCGTTGTACTTTGCAGGGTTGTGAGATGCAGTAATCATAATACCTGCCTGACACTTTAACTCTCTAACCATAAATGAAAGTACAGGTGTTGGCTGTAGCTCACTTGTAATGTACGCCTTGATACCATTTGCAGCAAGCACCTTTGCAGCCTCGTTCATAAACAGGTCTGCCTTGATTCTGCTGTCGTGGCTGATAGCAACAGCGCCTCCGCCATAGGTATTCTTAACATAGTTTGCAAGACCCTGGGTTGCCTGGCGAACAACATAGATGTTCATTCTGTTTGTGCCGGCACCGATAATACCTCTCAAACCGGCTGTACCAAATTCCAAATTTTTATAAAACTTTTCGTAAATTTCTTCTTCGTTACCTTTAATTGATTTTAGTTCCTCAATAAGGTCCTTATCTTCAGTGGCTTTTTCACACCATACATTGTATAAAGTATTACAGTCCATTTCATAATCTCCTTTTGAGTGGCTTTTTCCCGCAGGAATATAATCCCACAAACAGAAATATACCATAAAATCGGGGTGTTATCAATGATTTTTTAATTTTTTATGAAATTCCAATAAAAATATTTGATAAAACTCAATTAATTATAATAAACATATTTTATCTGCGCAAAAAATGGGGATATAAACTGCACTTGAGAAAATTTTATTTGCAATAAATATTTAGTTTTTAGCTGTTAAATTTATTTATTTCTTACTATATTATGCCTTTAAGGCATTTACTACTAAAATAATTTAATTAATTTTAATGAATAATGTAACTTTATTAATAAAAATAATACAAAATCCTTGACATAACTATATAATAGTTATAAAATTATTGTAGTGTA
>JBJEPA010000221.1:0-4598 GCA_051880995.1 Ruminococcus sp. | reverse complement strand
AAAATCCACACAGTTTTATACTCATTTCATACATTATAGTGACTATGTATTAAAGGTGATTGTATGTCACAGAATATTAACCTATGTAATGCTGAAATAAACAAGGACTATGTGGTAACTGAAATAAAAAGCAATGAAGAACGTCTGAAAAATTTTGGGATATATGTTGGAGCTCCCATTGTACCTCTGTATAAAAGTATGGGTAAAAATATATGTGCATACAAAACCCACTATGGAGTTTTCGCAATCAGAAACGAAACTGCTAATGGCATAAGGGTACAAAATGAGTGCTGACAAAAGGGTAATTTTAATAGGCAACCCAAATGTGGGAAAAAGCTCCATATTTAATAAAATGACAGGAGAAAATCAGCACACAGGTAACTGGACAGGAAAAACTGTTGACAGTGTAGAATCCTCTCTGGTGGATGACAGGTCTGTGACTGTAGTAGATTTGCCAGGTATTTATACATTGGCTGCTGCAAGTGCCGAAGAGATTTACAGTAAAAATTACTTAACTAATCATAAAGAGTCTTTTGTCATTATAGTAGTTGACGGTAACTGCATATGCAAAAGTCTTACCCTTATTGAAGAAACAAGAAGTCTTGCAAGCAACATAATAATTTGTGTAAACCAGTACAAGAGCGCAACAAAGTCAGGTGTAAAAATAAATTTAGAGAAGATGCAAGAAATTTTGGGGTTGCCTGTGATTACCGCTGAGGCAACAGATAAGGACGGTTGTGAAAAAATAAAAAGTGCAATACAGTTCAATATAAATAATAATATTACTTGTCCAACTATTGCATATAAATCAATAGACAGAAGTTCTTTTAGATGTCAGGTCGTTTCGGAATGTGATAATACATTACAAAAAAGACTGGACAAAATTTTCACTTCAAAAATCACTGGAATCCCTATAATGATTATACTGTTGACTGTTGTATTGTACATTACAATTATCGGTGCAAATTACCCCAGTGAATTACTTAGTGCATTGTTTTCAAAAGGCGGAGAATGGATTTCAAATATGTTATCAACCCTTGGCTGTCCTAACACAATAATATCCTTTATCTGCGACGGAGTGTACAGAACAGTAACATGGGTTGTTTCGGTTATGCTCCCCCCTATGGCTATTTTCTTCCCTATTTTTGCCCTCCTTGAAAATTTTGGCTATCTCCCACGTGTAGCGTTTAATCTTGATAATGTGTTCAGAAAGGCTAATTGTAGCGGAAAACAAGCGCTTACAATGTGTATGGGCTTTGGGTGTAATGCATGTGGTGTAACTGAATGTAGAATTATTCCTAACAAAAAGCAAAGGCTGAATGCTATAGTTACAAATAACTTTGTACCCTGTAATGGACGATTTCCAACTCTTATAGCTGTAATTACTATATTTATGGCGTCCTCATTCGGTTCATACACTCGTTCTATAATATCTGCATTAATACTTACTGCTTTTATTATTTTAAGCATTTTAGTATCTATGGGAATTTCTCTGATACTATCAAAGACAATACTCAAGAACGACGAAAAAGAACTAGTAATGGAAATGCCACGGTTTAAAAAGCCAAAAATTGTAAGGACAATATATGATTCAATAAAAAACAGGGCAGTCTTTGTTTTGCTTAGAGCCCTTGTGGTAGCTTTGCCTGCAGGTGCAATCATATGGATATGTGCCAATGCGACTATTAGTAATGAAAGCATATTATCATATATAGTAAAATTCTTTGAGCCTGTGGGAGAATTCTTTGGACTTGACGGAGAAATAATTATAGGATTGTTACTTGGCTTTCCTGCAAACGAAATAGTAATTCCGATAGTACTTATGGCTTACAGCGGTAGTAGTACGCTGGTTGATTATAACAGTATAAATGAGCTTGGTGCGTTACTTATAAATAACGGTTGGACTATAAAAACTGCAATTTGTATGATAATAATTGTGCTTATGCACTTCCCTTGCTCTACAACTTGTCTTACAATATATAAAGAAACAAAAAGTGTTATGTGGACACTAATTTCAATGGCGTTGCCAACAATGGCAGGACTATTACTGTGTTTTTTAGTCAATATTATTTTGTAGTTCAAAATGAATATAAATTTACACAAGAATAAACATCCCTAATTTGAGAATTGTTACTCTCATAGGGATGTTTATGCTTTTGTTTAGAAGAATTTAGCTGTCATACCGTGAACGGAGCTTTTGAAGAGCCTTTTTTTCAATTCTTGAAACATAAGACCGTGAAATATCCATAAGTGCAGAAACCTCTCTCTGAGTAAGTGGTTTTCTGCCGTCAAGACCATACCTTAGATTAATGATTTCCTTTTCTCTCTTAGTTAATGTTTCGTCTATATATTTATCAATTTTTTGAAGATTCATCTTCTTATCAAGGTTGTCAATAAAGTTGTCGTCAACCGATAGTAAATCCATAAGTTTTAATGCATTTCCGTCCTTGTCAGTATCAATAGCGTCTTCAAGTGAAACATTTTGTGATGTCTTTCGTTGATTTCTAAAGTGCATAAGTATCTCATTTTCAATACAACGAGAGGCGTAACTGCTCAACTTCACCTTTTTATCAACATCAAATGTATTTATCGCTTTAATAAGTCCGATTGTTCCTATGGAAACAAGGTCGTCCTGGTCTGTATTGACAGCATAATATTTCTTAATAATGTGTGCTACCAATCTAAGGTTATGCTCAACAAGCTTGTTTCGTGCCTTAATATCACCATTTTTTGCTTTAATTAAGTATTCTCTTTCCTCCTCTTCGCTGAGAGGTTTTGGAAAAGTCCCGTTACCGCATACATGAAGTATGAAGGTGAAAATGTACTGACCCAGATAGTTAATAAATTCAAACAAAATGCCACCTCTATTATATTTATCTGAAATAATCAGACATATATTGGTACATTATATTCTCTGGATTTTCAGTTTTGCCAGTCCAAATAAAAAAGCACTCACCAAAGTAAGATGAGTGCCTTTATTCAATATCAAACGTTACCAAATTCGGTGAGTTCAAGGTCTTTGTTGTGTTCCAAAGCCCAGTCAATGCTCCATTCGGAGGTAAACAGTAAAAGATGATTACCTTTTAAGTCCTGTATTCTTTTGGTATCAGATGCAAGGTCAAGTGCTTTAACATCAATACTTTCGTCATTCTTTATCCATCTGATAAAGCGGAAAGGCAGGTTCTCCATAATAATGTCAACATTATATTCACTGTTAAGTCGGTGTTTTAGCACATCAAACTGAAGAACACCAACAACACCCACAATTACTTCCTCCATACCGGCATCAAGCTCTTGGAAAATCTGAATAGCACCCTCCTGCGCTATCTGATTCGTACCCTTTATGAACTGTTTACGCTTCATAGTGTCCTTTTGACGGACAAGGCAGAAGTGCTCTGGTGCAAAGGTTGGAATACCCTTAAAAGAAAATTTATGTGAAGGTGTACAAACTGTGTCGCCTATTGAGAAAATACCAGGGTCAAACACACCAATAATATCTCCGGCATATGCCTCGCTTACAATCTCCCTTTCCTGTGCCATAATCTGCTGTGGCTGAGAAAGCTTAATCTTTTTGTTGCCCTGCATATGAAATACTTCCATATCCTTATCAAATTTTCCGGAGCATATTCTCATAAAGGCAATTCTGTCCCTGTGGTTCTTATTCATATTAGCCTGAATTTTAAACACAAATGCAGAGAATGGATCCTTGGTAGGTTCAATCAAACCGTCGTTTGATTCCCTTGGAAGTGGTGGAGTTGTAAGGTTTAAGAACTCTTCAAGGAATGGCTCAACACCAAAGTTTGTAAGAGCTGAACCAAAGAACACAGGTGTAAGCTCTCCCCTACGCACAGCGTCAAGGTCAAATTCATCCCCTGCGCCGTCCAGTAGTTCAACATCATCAAGGAGAATATCCTTTTGACCGTATGCCAAGTGGCTGTCAAGTTCAGGGTCATCCAAAGTAAATTCTTCTTTTTCAACCTCTTTCTGACCGTTATTTGCTGTAAAGGCAAGAACTTTCTTTGACTTTCTGTCATATACACCTTTAAATTCTTTTCCTGAACCGATAGGCCAGTTAATTGGGCAGGTGTTTATTCCCAAAACATTTTCAATGTCCTCAAGCAAATCGTAAGGACTCTTTGAATCTCTGTCCATTTTATTGATAAAGGTGATTATAGGGATGTGGCGCATTACACAAACCTTAAACAGCTTTATTGTCTGGTTTTCAACACCCTTACTTCCGTCGATTACCATAACAGCACAGTCAGCCGCCATAAGGGTACGATAGGTATCCTCAGAGAAATCCTGGTGACCGGGTGTATCAAGGATATTGATGCAGTAGCCCTTGTACTTAAACTGCATAACAGAAGAAGTAACAGAAATACCTCTCTGTTTTTCTATTTCCATCCAGTCCGAAACAGCGTGTTTTGCAGTCTTTTTACCTTTAACAGAGCCGGCAAGATTAATTGCACCTCCGTAAAGGAGTAGTTTTTCTGTGAGTGTTGTTTTACCTGCGTCAGGGTGGGAGATAATTGCAAATGTTCTTCGTTTATTAATTTCGCTAACTATATCGCTCATTTTTCCTCCAAAATACTTGACTT
>JBJEPA010000220.1:0-18702 GCA_051880995.1 Ruminococcus sp. | reverse complement strand
AGGCTTAACAAATGTAAGTATTGACAGCAGTTCAAGAGGTCTTGAAATTCCGGATATGTTGTTCTGCGGATTTCAGATGATGTTTGCCATTATCACACCTGCACTTATTACCGGTGCTGTTGCCGGTAGAATGAAGTTTAAGGCACTTGTTCCTTTTATCTGCCTGTGGTCGCTGTTGGTTTATTATCCACTTGCCCATATGGTATGGGGCGGAGGATTTATGGGCTCTGCATCAGAAGGCGGAAATGGTCTTTTCGGAACAGGTATTTACCTTGATTCTGTTGACTTTGCCGGCGGTAATGTTGTTCACATCAGCTCCGGTGTTACAGGTCTTGTCCTTGCGATTATTTTGGGAAAGAGAAGAGATTACAATAAAAACGATTATCAGCCACACAACATTCCTTTTGTACTTTTAGGTGCTGCGTTCCTATGGTTCGGTTGGTTTGGATTTAACGCAGGTAGCGCACTTGCTGCAAACGGTACAGCTGTTCACGCATTTATGACTACTACAATTTCCTCAGCTTGTGGTCTTCTGTCCTGGCTTATTATGGATGTTATCACATCGGGCAAGCCAACACTTGTAGGCTGTTCAACAGGTTTGGTTGTTGGTCTTGTTGCCATCACACCCGGTGCCGGTTTTGTTCCAATTTGGGCATCAATCATCATTGGTTTGCTTGTTAGCCCAATCTGTATTGGCGGTGTGCATCTTGTTAAAAGAGTGTTTAAAATTGACGATGCACTTGATGCTTTTGGATGTCACGGCATTGGCGGTATCTGGGGCGGACTTGCAACAGGTATTTTTGGAGTTAAGGAAATTGCACCGGGTGTTGAATCCGGCGCAAAGTGGGACGGTCTGATTTTTGGCGACTACCACCTATTCCTTGCTCAGGCTGAAAGTATTGTTATTACTATAGTAATTGCTGTTGCAGGAACACTTATTTGTGCCGGTATAGTTAAACTGTTCACAAAGAAGCTTCGTGTTTCCGACACAGAAGAAAGACTTGGTATGGACCTTACACAGCATGACGAGGTTGCATATCCTGCAGCCATTTAGTTAATATTCTCTAATAGAATTATATTCATAATATCATATAGTCGGTTGAAATTATTGACATTTACATATATAATTGATTTATCGACATAATTACTAAAGGCTGATTGAAAAGAGATGTTTTTAAGATTTCTCTTTATCAATCAGTATTTAGTACAAGGGGTATTTATGAACTGTTACGATTTTGACAAAACTATATATGACGGCGATTCCACAAGGGACTTCTATTTATTTTGCCTTAAAAGGCACAAGGGCATTATTAAAACCTTTCCTTCCCTTATAAAAGCGTTTACAAAGTTTTATGTTTTTAAAAAGGGTGAAAAAACTGAATTTAAGGAAAAGATGTACAGATTTTTGCACTATGTTGATGTAGAAAAGGACCTTGGGAACTTTTGGAAAACTCACAAAAATAACATTAAGGACTGGTACTACAAACAGCAACAGCCTGATGATGTGATTATATCTGCCTCACCGGAATTTTTGCTCAAGCCCATCTGTAAGGAATTAGGCATAAAATATCTGATGGCATCAAAAGTAAATCAGACAACAGGTATTTATGACGGGGTTAACTGTCACGGCAAAGAAAAGGTGAGAAGATTTTATGAGATGTTCCCCAATGGAGAGATCGATGAATTTTACAGCGACAGTTACAGCGACTCTCCCCTTGCTGACATATCAAAAAAAGCCTTTTTAGTGAAGGGAAACGAACTTAAGAATTGGTAAATATTTAATTGATAAGAGGTCATTACAATGAACAAAATTTATAAGGTTGAAATTATTACTCGTCCTGAGCTTTTTGACGATTTAAAGGAAGCTCTCAATTATCTTGGTGTTAACGGTATGACTGTTTCTGATGTTAACGGATGCGGTATGCAGAAGGGTCATACATATTATCGAGGAGTTAAAAGAGAAATCAACTTGATTAAGAAAATCAAGGTTACTGTTGTTATCTCCGAGATTCCATATACCGAGGTGCTGGCAACCGTTGAAAAGTGCTTAAAGACCGGCACTGTTGGTGACGGAAAGTGCTTTGTAACTGAGGTTGTTGATGTTATGAGAATCAGAACCGGCGAACGTGGCGTTGCTGCGCTTATGGGTGACAATGAGTGCTGATGCTTTTGCAAAAGTTCTGATTACTCTTTAATAATTAATTTAATTGCAAGGATATAATTTTATCTCCACAAAAATCGGACAATCACATCACCGTGATTGCCCGATTTTTATTGTTGCTATTAATTTTTACATCTTAGTAAACCGTATAGTTTAATCTCATTTACTTTTTGTTTTTATCCTGAGGAACAAGGTTTCTTGCGAACATTCCCATAACAGAAAGAAAAACTATTGGAATATAAAGGATTATTGCAAGCATTGCGCCAAATGCCATATATCCGCCTATTGTTGAAAGAATTAAGAATACTGCAACAGCAGAGGTCAAAACGCCATACACATTCTTGATATTTCTTGTTCTGTCAAAACAGAAAATAAAAAATCCCGCAATAGGTATAACAGCCATTATAATTGAGTAAATTGCCAAATCAATAGAGCCTACATCAATACTTTTGTAGATGAGAGAAAAACAGCTTAATCCCGTTGCTGTTTCGGCACCTTTTGTTTCTACATAGGAATAGGTTTCTGTTAAGAAAAACACCTGTATTATGTACAGCACACAGCATGCTATTCTAAGTTTATTTTCTGTCTTATTGGGTACTTTTGCCATAAATTTATCTCCCTGTTATAAAAAATCTAAATTAAATGCGGACGAAAAAACGTCCGCATATTTTTAGGGAACACTGAACAAATCACAATAAAATTTATTTAATCAGTGTTTCCTTTATCCTGCCTTTTTGGAAAGGTACTTTTTCTTAGCTTTGTTGAACACATAGTCAGCAAGCTGTTCTCTTGTTTTATCCCAGTCTGTAATTCTTACAACTGAACCGCAATGTTCGTAAGAATCATATGCCCAAAGCTTGTTAGGGTCGGATTCGTCACCAATAGGTATATGAAACTGATAAATTGGATATTTCAGAATTGTAAGGGCACTTGTCATAAGAGAAGTAATATCGTTCTCCTTAAAGTTTGTCTGAACCATTGGTCCTATTTTGTTAACAACGGAAACAAGTTCTGCGAATGAAGCGTCCTTAAATTCATCTACAACAGCATTGATAAGCTTTCTTTGACGTTCTGTTCTGTCCCAGTCATCACCGGTAAATACTTCTGTCGTGCTTATCTCGTCACTACCACGGTTACGAGCATACCAAAGTGCTTGCTGTCCGTTAAGCTTTACCTTTTTGGTCTTTTCCACCTGATTACCCCTGCTGTCATATACATAGTCGCCGTTGGAATCAGTTTTATAAACAGATTCGCAGTATTTGTCGGCAATATGCTTACACTTTTGATTGTTATAATCAATCTGAGCATTGATATATCTTGCCTCGGAGCCTGTAATCGGAATTGTTACCCCGCCAAGACCATCAATAACCTCTTTAAATCCGCTGAAATCAACTATTCCGTAACGGTCAATCTTAACACCAAAGTTACTTTCGATAGTCTTAACTGCAAGCTTTGCTCCTCCAAAGGCGTAGGATGCATTCAGCTTGTTCCATCCTTCGTTATCATCACCTGTTGGAATATAAACATAGGTATCTCTCAGAAATGATGTGAGCTTTATCTGTTTGTTCTTTACATCAATGGAAACAAGAATCATTGAGTCGGAACGGCCGGAGTCAGTCTCGGATTCCTTTTTGTCTTGTCCAAACAACAGAACATTAAGAACATCCTTGTTCTCCAAAAGTTTTGAATCAGTTATAACACCCTGACCCTTGTCCTCTTCAACTTTGTATTCCTTTTGATTGTTTTCATCAGCGTCGGCACCGCCCAACGAACCCATTATAGAGGATGCGTAACACAGTGCACCACCTGCTATTGTGAAAATAACAGCCATCACAATGGATACTATCCTGATGATGTTGTTCTTTTTATTATAGACATTCTTAACAGAAGATGATGACGAAATATCTACAAAGTCACCATTACTTTTTGAACTTTTTGAATGTTTTTGAGCCTTAGTTGCATTTTCTCCACGCTTGCCATGATAACTTGCCACTATAATGCTCCTTTCCAAATATACATAGTACCGCAATATATTTACGTTACATTATACTATATAGATAGCATAAAAATAATTCTTAAAAAGAATTATTCGTCAAATTTATATTTTTTTAAACATTTTGTAACAATTTAATACGGTAAATTTACTCCAACTTATCCAAGGATAGATTAAAGGATGGAATAAATTCCTCCATAAATTTATCCACAACAGGCATTTGCATATCCTCGACAGCCTTGACAAGGGTTTTGTAGGCATCGGAAAATTCTGTGTTGCCCACCTTTATCTCGTCAATGCACTTTGTAATGGCAGAAAGCTTATCGGCAGCTTTCACATATCTCCAAAGTTCCTGTTCTTCATCAGAATAATGGAGAATACTTTCGTAATACTTTTGAAGATTTTCGGGTAGCATTGACAAAAGTCGGTTTTCGGCTATTACTTCCACCTTTTTATATGCCTCTTTGATATCTTCATTAAAGTACTTTACCGGTGTTGGCAAATCACCTGTGATGATTTCGCTTGCATCGTGGTACATACCAAGCATAGCGCCACGCTCAGGATTTAGCTTTTCTTCAAACATTTCGTTGTGCAGCAAAATAAGGCAATGAGTGAACATTGCTACCTGCAAAGAATGTTCGCTTATGTTCTCGCTATTTGTATTGTTCATAAGTCCCCAACGGTTTATGTACTTCATTCTGTTTACCATTGCAAAGAAATGACTATTGCTCATTTTTTAACCATCTCCAAAAAAATACAAAATTATAATGCAAAATAACAAAAATTGTGTTATACTGTTGTTGTATTATAACCTATTTTTAAGAAGTAGTAAATATAAATGGGAGAATTTTGGATAATTATGAACCTAAAATTATCTTTGAGAAAAAATAAATACAACTACGGTCTGATTTCGTTTTTATTGGGAATTTGCCTTGCACTTTTGCTGTTTGTTCCATCAATGGTTTACAACGAAGGTCTGTTTGTATTTTACGGGGACTTTAACGCACAGCAGATTCCATTTTATCAGATGATACACGATTCCATACTAAACGGAGATACAATGTGGAGCAACACCACCGACCTTGGTGCAAACCTCGTGGGAAGTTACAGTTTTTATCTTCTGGGTAGTCCTTTCTTTTGGATTACCTTGCTGTTCCCATCAAGCTTTGTTCCATATCTTATGGCGCCACTTCTTATATTAAAGTTTGGATGTGCATCATTAACTGCATACATATACCTTAAAAGATATGTAACCAACAAGTGTTTTGCTGTCCTTGGGGGGCTTTTATACGCATTTTCCGGATTCAGCCTTTACAATGTGTTTTTCAATCATTTCCACGAGGCTATATTAATTTTCCCCCTTCTGCTTTACGCTATTGATGAATATATGTACAACAAGAGGAAGGGCATTGTGGCTTTGGCTGTGTTTAGTTCTTGTGTACTGAACTATTACTTTTTTGTGGGACAGGTAGTTTTTGTTGTAATCTATTGGATTATAAGGGTTGCCACAAAAACATACCCAAAGCTGAAATTTAAAGAACTTTTGGTTCTTGCTTTTGAGGTTATTATCGGATTTTTAATGACCTTTGTTATTCTGTTACCCTCAATCTTGTCGGTAATTCAAAACAACCGTCTTGACACCTGGCCTGAGGGTTGGAACGCTGTTTTGTATGATGTTAACCAAAGATATGCTCATATTATTGAGTCCTTCTTCTTCCCTCCCGATGTGGCGGCAAGACCTAACTTTACACCTAACAGCAACTCCGAATGGGCAAGCATAGCCGCTTGGCTCCCTCTTGTGGGAATGACAGGTGTAATTGGATTTTTGCAGACAAGGGGTAAGCATTGGCTTAAAAAGCTGATTCCTCTACTGTTTGTGGTTGCCCTTGTACCCATATTTAACTCTCTGTTCCAAGGGCTTAATATGAACTACTATGCAAGATGGTTCTATATGCTTGAGCTTGTTATGGTTCTCGCAACTCTTAATGCTCTTGAAAATGCTGAGGTGGATTGGCTTAAAGCGACAAGACTTTCGGCAGGAATTACCGCAGTAATTCTGATTCTCATAGGCTTTATGCCATACAAGGAATACTCACAGGACGGTTCTGAACAAGAGCTTAAGTTTGGACTGGAAAATTATACAGAAAGATTCTGGATTTACGGTGCTATCTCCCTTGTTAGTATTTGTGCATTTGCTTTTATCATCAAGGCTTTTATCCATAACAGGAAAAAATTTATTAAGGTTATGTGCGTTGCTCTCTCCCTTGTTATTGTGGTGTATGGTAACTTTATGATGTACATTGGAATTCTTCAAGGCGGTGGAAATCGAGTTTTTATTCAGGACTATGCCCTTAACAAGGGTGAAAACCTGAATATTGACGATATTAAGGAAGTAAGAAGCGACTTTTACAACTGTGTTGACAATCTGGGAATGTACTGGCAGATACCGAATATTCAGGCATTTCACAGCATTGTTCCGGGTTCTATAATGGACTTTTACCCAACCTTTGAGTCAGCAAGAGATGTTGCCTCCAGACCAAGCACAGACCTATATCCGTTAAGGTCATTGCTCTCTGTAAAATATCTTTTTGACGACCCAACAGATGACGAAAACTTCGCTCCAAAAGGGGAAACTAAAATGCCCGGTTGGGAGTACTATGACACCAGAAACGGTGTGAATATTTACGAAAATGAGTATTATATTCCAATGGG
This sequence comes from Ruminococcus sp., assembly GCA_051880995.1. Classification (GTDB taxonomy): domain Bacteria; phylum Bacillota; class Clostridia; order Oscillospirales; family Acutalibacteraceae; genus Ruminococcoides. Next base: position 11,836 of record JBJEPA010000220.1, on the reverse strand, counting down.
ATTTATGTACGACAACTTTATTTGTGAAGAGGAATATGATAAAATTCCAACAGAGCAAAAGGACGAGGCCCTGCTAAAGGCTATGGTACTAAGTCAAGAGCAAATTAAAAAATACAGCTACATCACCAACTATGTTGAGGGTGAATTTGACCTTTTAAATGATAAAAACACACAGGGGGAATATACAGGAATATCCTCTGAATTTACTTATACCACTAATGCCTACTATGAGGACTGCAAAAACAGAAAGAACAGCTGTTGTAGTGACTTTAAGTACATCAACAACGGCTTTACCGCAACTATTGACAATCAGGGTGAAGAGAATCTGCTGTTTTTCTCTGTGCCTTATGAGGATGGCTGGAGTGCTTATGTTGACGGCGAAGAGGTTGAGATTGAAAAGGCGAACATCAGCTTTATGGCGGTTAAAGTAGAAGGACACCATAAAAGTCAAATTACCTTTAAGTACCGCACGCCGGGACTTACCATTGGAACAACAGTAACTTTTGTTTCTTTGGGAATTTTTGTTGCTTATCTTACAATTTGTTATATAATAAAGAATAGAAAGAAGAAAAGACAGGAGGAAGCATAATGTCATTTGGTAAAAACATACTTAAATATAAAGAAGAAATGCTTAGGGATTTGAATACACTTATATCCTTTCAGTCTGTTTCCGGAGAACATCAAGACGAATGTGAAAAGGCTCTTAACTTTATGCTTGAAAAGGCAGAGGAGTTTGGACTTGAAACTAAAAATATAGAAAATATTGCAGGTCACGCACAGCTTGGTAACGGTGGCGACCTTTGCGGTGTACTGACACATCTTGATGTTGTTCCAGCCGGAAACAACTGGGACACACATCCTTTTGAACTTACCAGAAAAGACGGCAGACTGTTTGGCAGAGGAGTTGCCGACGACAAAGGCTCCGCGCTTATCGCCCTTTACTGTCTTAGGGCATTAAAGGAAGCGGGTGTTGAAGGTAAAAACACCCTTAGAACCATATACGGAACTGACGAAGAAAAGGGTATGAAGGATATGGAGGTTTACTTTGGAAATGAAGAAATGCCTCTATATAGCTTTACACCAGACAGTGAATACGGTATTTGCCAATGTGAAAAGGGTATTTTGCAAATAGAAGTGTATGCAGATACCCACACAGGCACTACCCTTAATGAATTCCATGCAGGAAAAGCTGTGAATATTGTGCCGGACACCGCCTATGCTATGGTAGATTGCAGTGAAAACGACGACCATCAGCTTGTGAGATTTGCTGACGCTATGGGCAACAGATTTGAATTTCACTATACAATAGACGGACTTATGATAATTTCTCACGGACAGGCAAGCCATGCCTGTGAGCCTACAAAGGGAGTTAACGCTGCAATGGCTCTTGTAGAGCTTTTGGCATCAAACTTTAACTATGTTCAGCTTGGCTCAATATGCTCTTTCTTAAACTCATGTGTTGGTCTTGAAACCAACGGTAACTCTATGGGAATCAAAATGCGTGACAGTATTTCAGGAGAATTAACTGTTAATGTGGGCACAATACACATTGGTGACACATATGCAAAAGCTACAATGGATGTGCGCTACCCTGTTACTATGGACGGAAATGCAATTCTTTACAGAATTAAAAAGCGTGCTGCAAACGAAAACCTTAGCGTAAAGGTTTTGAGCCATCTTAAGCCACTTAACATTGACGAAGAAGCACCTATCATTTCACTTTTAAGCTCTTCCTATGAAGAGGTTATGGGAGAAAAGCCTGACCTTTACTCAACAGGCGGAGGAACATATGCAAGAATGCTGGACAACAAGGGCGTTGCCTTTGGTCCTCTTTTCAAGGATGATTACAGCAATATGCACAATGCAAATGAAAGCCTTGACGAAGAGAAGTTTATGAAACACGCAGAAATATGCCTTGAAGCTATGTACAGAATGTTCACCGGTAATTTTGAATAATTATTTGAGGTAATTATGGTTGTTAATCAGGAAAATAGTATTGCGACAGACAGCATAAATATTCAGCAGACAATAAAAAAACAGGCTCTTAACTACCTTGGCAAAAACAACTGGGGCAATGGGATAGCAGGACTTTTCATTGTACTGTTACCGGTAATAATACTGTATATGCTTTTTGGAACAATCAGCCTTATCACAGTACTTGTGGGATGTTCTGAATCTTTTCAACATATTTTTGGAATTATCCTTGACTGTCTATATTTGCCTGTTCTTGTGTTCTTCTCTCCCCTTGCAACAGGGTACTTAGGAATGTGCTACAAAATAACCAAGGGTGAAAACACATCGGAATTAAAGGATATTTTTTATTATTTCACAGGTGGCAGATACGGAAAGTGCTTTAGCTTTAACCTACACATTATTGTAAGAATAATGTGCCATCTCCTTATTGTTTCTATTATTCCTGTATTTTGTGCTTTGTGTTATAAATTTACAGGAATCCCTGTTTTATTCTACGGTGCGATATTCCTAATGGTGCTTGGGATTATTGAGTCCTTTTTGTACTTTACAAAATACACCGTCACATTGTCTGTTTACTTTGAGGATGAAAGTATTGACATTAGTGATATATTAAGACTTGGAAATGAATTTTACAGTGACAAAAAGAAAAACACACAATTTCTTTTAGTTACCTTTTCCCCGCTAATTCTTCTGTGTTTCTTTGTTGTGCCTATTGTTTTTGTTGTTCCTTATATATGCGTTTCGCTGATGAACAACGGAAAGTGGATTACAAGCCTTTACATTAAATAATGCGTTATAACCGAAAGGGATAGAACAATGACCGTATCAATATGTATGATTGCACTTAACGAAAGCGCTGTGCTAAATGGACTATTCAGGGATATTGCAAATCAAGATTATCCTCACGATAAAATTGAAGTTGTCCTTGTAGATGCAATGTCAACAGACAACACAAGAGAAATGATGGAGGATTTTAAGAACACCGACTACGGCTTTGTGGATGTTAAGATTGTGGAAAATCCCAGAAAAAGTCAGGCATCCGGCTGGAACGAGGCGCTGAAGGTTGCAACAGGTGATATTATTATCAGGGTTGATGCCCACGCAAGTATTCCTCGTCAGTTTGTTTCGAGAAATGTAGCTCATATGAAAGAGGGAGAAAACATTACAGGCGGAGGACGACCAAACATTGTTGCCGGTGTTTCTCCTTGGAAACTTACACTACTGGCTGCTGAGGAATCCCTTTTTGGCTCATCAATAGCCTCATACAGACGACAGCCTGTGAAAAAGGAATACATCGACAGTATGTTCCATGCTGCTTACAGACGAGAGGTATTTGCAAAAGTTGGTGGATTTAACGAGGACCTTGGAAGAACTGAGGACAACGAAATACACTACCGAATCAGAAAAGCAGGATATAAGCTTTGCTGTTGTCCCGACATAATCTCTTATCAGATGACAAGGAATAATCTTAGGGATATGGTAAGGCAGAAATATGGAAATGGAAAGTGGATTGGACTGACCCTTGGGGTTTGTAAAGAATGTCTTAGCTACTTTCACTTTGTTCCTTTTTTATTTGTACTTGCTATTTTAGGATGTTCTATATTTGCTGTGTTTGGCATAAATATATTTCTACTTATACTGTTAGGTCTTTACGGAATGTTTGACATTGTAAACACCGCAACCTGCTTTATTGTAAGAAAAGTCCAAGTGCAGTTTATTCTTCTTCCCCTACTGTTCCCTCTGCTACACATTGTTTACGGAGTTGGAACAATAGTTGGACTTGTGAAACTTCCTTTCTGGAAGAAAAGCCTTGGAACTAAGGCACAAGAACAGATTGAGCTTGTGAAAGAAGCTGTAATTAAAAACACTAAAAAGTGATAGGTAGGTAAACAAAATGTCACAACCAATTAAGCTTTCTAAGGAACAAATCCGAGAACTTCAGCTAAAGGAGCTGGAGTCACTGAGGGTATTTAAGGAATTTTGCCAAAAGAACGACTTGCTGTTTTACTTCTGCGGAGGATGCTGTATCGGCACATTAAGGGACGAGGGTTTTATCCCCTGGGATGACGATATTGACATATTTATGCCACGAAATGACTATGAACTGCTACTGAAAGAGTGGCCAAAACAGGTAGGCAACGACGGACGATTCAGACTATTAAAAACTGACATAGGCACAACCTTTACAGGAAATATATTTGCAACATTTGTTGACACAAAATATACCTGCGTAAAGGAAAATCAGGAGCATATTGATGTGCCACACGGTCTTGTTATGGACATTATGCCCCTTGACGGATGCCCTGATGGTAAATTCAAAAGGTATATGCAACTTTTTAACTGCCTTTTGTACTCCCTGTTTATGAGCGAGGTTGTTCCCGAAAAGCACGGCGGTGCTGTGGCATTTTTCAGCAAAATACTACTTGGAACTATCAGAAGCAGAAAGCTCCGCACAAAAATATGGAAACACTGTGAAAAGAGAATGACACAGTACCCTATTGAGGAATGTACATACATAACAGAGCTGTGCGCCGGTCCTCACTATATGATGAATAAATATCCAAAGGAATGCTTTGAAAGTGCAGTGTTTAAGCCATTTGAGGGTGAACTGTTCCCTATTCCCGTAGGTTACGACAAGTACCTAAAGATTGCTTTTGGGGATTATATGGAGTTGCCACCGGAGGAAAAACGAGTGCCACATCACGACCTTGTTTTCCTTGATCTCAACAAATCATGCATAAATAATTGAAAAAAGTATTCAGATGTGTTATACTGTGATAGATAATAGCACATCTGATTTTTTTGGAAACACTAATTGAATCATATGTATAGATTGTGCAAATAGATATAAATCCTGATTTATTCGGTGTTTCCTGGTTTAAGCGAGGTATTATTATGGTATTTGGTGCAATACTTGCAGGGGGAAGCGGAACAAGAATGCATATCAGCAATATGCCAAAGCAGTTTCTGCCTTTAGATGACAAGCCAATCATTATTCATACACTTGAAAAAATGTTAATGTGTTCAAAAATTGATGTGATATATATTGGCGTTAATCCTGCATGGCTTGGTTATATGTCTGACCTGCTGGAAAAGTACGACCTGGATATTGACGAGAAGATTATTCTTGTTCAGGGCGGTAAAAACAGAAATGACACAATATTTAACATTATCAACGATATTGAAAAGAATTACGGCGAGGACGAGGATAACATAATTGTTACCCACGACGCTGTAAGACCATTTGTTACACTTAGAATTCTCAACGAGAACATTGAGAATGCCATAACCTACGGAGCATGCGACACAGTTATTCCTGCTGTGGATACTATTGTTATGTCTAAGGATGCGGAGCAGATTGACAATATCCCCGACAGGGCCATGATGTATCAGGGGCAGACTCCACAGACCTTTAAAATCGGTCTTTTGAAGTCACTTTACAAACAGCTCAAGCCTTCTGAGAAAAATATTCTCACAGACGCTTGTAAAATTTGTGTTATGAAGGGCGCTCCCGTTAAGCTGGTTAGGGGCAACTCTTCAAATATTAAAATTACAACTATCAGCGACTATAATATTGCTCAAGTAATCGTCGGCGGCAAGATTGTTGAGCTGGAGGAAAATGACAAGTGATTAACTACATTTACCAACTTACCTCTCCCCAGTTTTTCTCGGTAAAATTTGAGGATATTGAGATTAGCAAGAAGGTAATAATCAGACCAAGATATATGTCTATTTGCCACGCAGACCAGAGGTATTATCAGGGCAACCGAGATATTAACGTAATGCGTGAAAAACTACCAATGGCACTTATCCACGAATGCTGTGGCGAGGTAATAATGGATAAAACAGGGCATTTTCAGCCGGGACAACAGGTGGTTATGATTCCAAATCAGCCTGCCAGAGATGAAAACGGTACTATAATTGAGGACGAAAAACCTTTAATTTACGAAAATTACCGTCCTGACAGCAAGTTTTTAAGCTCCGGTGCGGACGGATTTATGAGGGAATTTGTTGACATTGAGCCTGACAGAGTAATCCCCTTTGAAAATATCCCACTTCAAACAGCGGCAATTACAGAATTTGTGTCTGTTGCTTGCCATGCTGTTTCAAGACTTCAAAAGTTGGCCCACAAAAAGAGGGACGCTATTGGAATTTGGGGCGACGGTGCTTTGTCCTATGTTATAGCAAACGTTTTGCGCACAAAAATGCCAAAGACAAAGATTTATGTAATAGGCAAAAACCAAAGAAAGCTAAGCAGATTTTCTTTTGTTACCAGAACTTTTCTTACCTACAACATTCCAAAGGATTTACAAATTGACCACGCCATTGAATGTGTTGGCGGTGAGGGCGCTCTGGATGCTATTAACGATATGATTGAGCATACAAGTCCGCAGGGAACTTTGATGCTTATGGGTGTTTCAGAAAACAAGGTGGCAATCAACACAAGACTTCTTCTTGAAAAGGGTTTTACAATGGTGGGTTGCTCACGAAGTGGACGAGCTGACTTTGAATCTGCCATTGCTCTTATGCAGACCCAGAGATTCCGCAGACGACTTTCCTCTATTATTTATGAGGATGCACCTGTTAAGAACTTTGACGATATGCACAGAGCCTTTGCGGCAGACCTTAACACACCTTTTAAAACAGTTTTTGAATGGAAGGTATAATGGAACAGTTTATCCTTGATAATTGGACTAAAAAAGACTATGACAGCATGATTCTTTTTTTAAAGAGTCATGCTGATTTAAAATACAGAGATTTTCACAGCAGGCTTGTTCCAACAAAGGACAAGGCCTACTTTATTGGAATAAGAATTCCCTTTTTGAGAAAGCTTGGAAAATGTATTGCAAAGGGAAACCCAAGAAGCTTCCTCCTCTTCCCTAAGGATAATTATTATGAGGAGGCTATGCTTTACGGAATTGTTATCGGCAACATAAAAACAAATAGTTATGAGGACTTTTGCAGGCTTTATGACGACTTTGTGCCAAGGATAAACAACTGGGCAGTGTGCGATTCTTGCAGTGGAAAAAGCAGAGATTTCAAGAAATATAAGACTGATTATTTTTCTTATCTAGAAAAATATCTTAAATCTGAAAACCCTTGGGCTATAAGATACGGAATTATCACAATGTTTCAGTACAAGGGTGACGAGGAATATTATGATATTATTTTAGACAGGCTTAAAAATATCAAAAATGAACATTACTATGTAAAGATGGCAAAGGCTTGGCTTACTGCAGAGTTATTCAGCTATAATAGTGAAAAAGTATTTAATTTTCTAAATAAGAATTATTATGACAGAGAAACCTTTGTTATGACCTGCTCAAAAATTAGGGACAGCTACAGGGTTACTGATGAATGGAAAAGAAAAATTGCAGAATACAAGAGCCTACTTGACAAAATGTGATATAGTGCTATAATTTTATTAACAGAATAGTTGTCTTCGGGGCGGGGTGAAATTCCCCACCGGTGGTAAAGTCCACGAGCCTTCTTGGTTGAATTGGTGAAATTCCAATACCGACGGTATAGTCCGGATGAAAGAGGATACGCATATTTGCATATGATATTAATTCGCCTTTACGGTGTTTTATTAGCTCTTTTGTTCCCCACAGATTACTGTGGGGATTTTTTTATGACGACTAAGCTGTAGGAAACACTGAACAAATCACTTTACACATCTTGTTTGCATATTTTCCGCCAGTATGCCCAAAAAATACTCGCAATACGTCAGTATTCCTGCGTTTTTTTGAACAAACTGACAAAAAATCTGACAGCCTTTTCTGTGCAAATGATTTATTCAGTGTTTCCTGTAAATATTTTTATTTTAGGAGGTCATATTATTATGGCAAAAACATCAAGCGAGCGTATTAAGTCATTGTGCTCAATGGCTATGCTCACAGCAATCGCCATTGCGGCGGACATTCTCATCAGAATCCCTAACATTGGGGGATTCTTAACCTATGAGCCAAAGGATGTTATCCTTACAATAGGCGGATTTATCTTCGGTCCTGTTGCGGGTATCCTTATGGCATTTGTAGTATGCTTTATTGAAATGGTAACAATCAGCACAACAGGTCTTATCGGACTTGTTATGAACTTTTTAGCTTCGGGTGTATTTATCGGAGTTGCATCTGTTATTTATTACAAGAAGAAAACTCTTTCAAGGGCAATTATCGGTCTTGTGGCAAGTACATTATCTTTAATTGTGATTATGCTACTTTGGAACTATATAATGACTCCTATATTCTTCGGAATGCCAAGGGAGGCTGTCCTTGATATGTTTATCCCTCTGCTTATTCCTTTCAATGCAATCAAGGGTGCTTTGAACTCAGCACTTACACTTTTGCTGTACAAGGGTGTTGTTACAGCGCTGAGAAAATCAGGACTTGTGCCAAAAAGAGAAAGTGCCGACAATGAGAACTTTAGGACAAACACAATTATTCTTATTATTGTTTCTGCATTTATAGTTGCAACACTTATACTTGTTCTCTTGATTTTTGCAGGAATTATATAAGGTAATTGACATTATAGTACAAAGTGGTATAATTAATTTATTAACAGAGTAGAAACTGGAGCGTAAAGTGTTCTTCGGACGGGGAGTTGCCGGAGGAACGAAAGGTTTTTCCTGCGGTTACAGTTTCGCATCCCGCTGGCAATTCATTTACATTACCAACATTAACTATAAGGGATGGCTGTAGGGCTGTCCCTTTTTTATAGCAATAAGGAGCATTTTTATGGTTGATGAAGAAAGAATACAAAAGGCAGTAGTTGAAATTCTTGAGGCTATTGGTGAGGACCCTAACCGTGAAGGACTGCGTGAAACTCCATCACGTGTAGCAAGGATGTACTCTGAGCTTACTTCCGGTTATAGTGATAGTGCAAAAACTCACCTTAGCAAGGTTTTTACCGCAGAAAATTCCCAGTTTGTACTTGAAAAGGACATTAACTTTCACTCACTTTGTGAGCATCATATGCTCCCTTTCTTTGGCAAGGTGCATATTGCCTATATTCCTGACGGTAAGGTTGTTGGGTTAAGCAAGCTTGCCCGTTTGGTAGAGGTTTTTGCAAGAAGACTTCAAATTCAGGAACAGATGACTAACCAGATTGCAGATGCCTTAGAAGAGGAACTTGCCCCAAAGGGTGTATTTGTTATCATTGAGGCTGAGCATACTTGTATGACAATGCGTGGAATTAAGAAAATCGGTAGCAAAACCATCACCTTTGCATCAAGGGGAGAATTTAGTGACAATTTGCCTCTTCAGAAAAACATACAGGAGTTAATTAACTTTGATTAGAGTAAACAAAATTTTAAATAACAGCCTTTTTATTCAGTGTATGGAGGAAATCGACAAAGCTGAAAAGGAACGGATTTTCTGCTGTCACGGAATAGAACACCTTTTGAGCGTTGCAAGGATAATGTGGATTTATGCCTTGGAAAACAATATGGGCATTGACAAAGAGATAATTTACGCCACTGCTCTGCTCCACGATATAGGCAGGTCAAGGGCATACCTTAATAACACAGACCACGCTGTGGAAAGTGGGAAAATTGCACAGGAGATTTTATCAGAATCAGATTTTGAAAAGGATGAAATTGACAAAATCATTTATGCTATTGTTCATCACAATGACAGTGAGGAAACAACTGACCTTTGCTCATTATTAAGGACAGCAGACAAACAGAGCCGAAACTGTTTTGCCTGCTCTGCATATAAGGAATGTTATTGGGATAGAAACAAAAAGAACAAGGGAGTTACAGTATGATAATAAGAGATAAAAATTTTGATGTAAAAAATAATGTATATGTTATGGGAATTCTCAATGTCACTCCCGACTCATTTTCCGACGGAGGAAAATACAACAACCTTGACAATGCTCTTTTTCACGCAGAAAAAATGGTTAATGAGGGTGTTGACATAATTGATATTGGCGGAGAATCAACAAGACCCGGCCACATAAAGATTTCTGACAATGAGGAAATTCAGCGAATCTCCCCTATTATTTCTGCAATTCGTGAGAGATTTGACACTCCTATTTCCTTAGACAGCTACAAAAGCAAGGTTATTGAGGCAAATTTGAATCAGATTGATATGATTAACGACATTTGGGGACTTAAGTATGATGATAAGATGGCTGAAGTTGTTGCAAAATCCGGTTTACCCTACTGCCTGATGCACAATAGGGAGAACAGCGAGTACAATAACTTTTTTGAAGATTTAATTTCTGATATAAAGGAAAGTCTTGAAATCGCAGAAAAAGCAGGCATCAAGAAAGAAAACATAATACTGGACGGCGGAGTTGGTTTTGCAAAAAGCTACGAACAGAATTTACAGGTGATTAACAGAACAGAAAAACTGTGCAAGTTGGGCTACCCTGTGATGATTGCAACCTCTCGAAAGTCGGTAATCGGCAACACTCTTGACAAGGAAGTTGATGAGCGTGTTATCGGTACTGTTGCAACAACTGTAATGGGTATTGCAAAGGGTGCGTCTTTTGTTCGAGTTCACGACATTGACCAGAATCTTGATGCTATAAAAATGACAAAATCCATTTTGGAGGAAAGAAAATGGACAAAATAAATGTGCAAGGCATTGAATTTTTCGGATACCACGGGGTTTTGCAAAAGGAAAAGGAACAGGGACAGACTTTCAGCGTTGACTGTAAGATATTTATTGATTCTTCCCTATGCAATGATGATTTAAGCAAAACTGTAAATTATGCAGAAGTGACAACTGAAATTGTTGAATTCTGTAAAAACAACAGATATGATTTGCTGGAAACCCTTGCAAACAATCTTGCAAAGGATATTTTGTTGAAATTTTCTTTAATCAACAGGATTACTTTAACAATTCACAAGCCACAAGCCCCTATTCCGGATAAATTTGATGATGTAACTCTGACTGTAACAAGAGGATGGCACACCTGCTACCTTGCAACCGGTTCAAACCTTGGAAATCGTGAAGAAAATCTTGACGCTGTTTGGACAGAGATTGAGAAAAATCCATACATCATAGGTATCTCTAAATCTGACTATATCAACACAAAGCCATATGGAGTTGAGGACCAGCCTGACTTTTTAAACGGTGCAATTAAAATTAAGACAATCCTTACCCCAAAGGAACTTCTGAAATTTTGCAACGACACAGAAAAGTTATGTGGCAGAGTGAGAACAAGGCGTTGGGGAGAAAGAACCCTTGATGTTGATATTCTGATGTACGACGACGAAATAATGTTTACAGAGGAACTGAAACTTCCTCATCCTGAGATGTACAAAAGAGCGTTTGTTTTGGAACCTCTTGCACAGATTGAGCCATATCTTGTGCATCCAATTAAAAAGATGAATGTATCTGAGTTGTTGGAAATTACAAAAAAGGACGAACAAGTATGAACTGTATTGCATCCGTTGACAACAACTGGGGAATTGGACTAAACAATCAACTGTTGTATCACATTCCTGAGGATTTACATTATTTCAAAGAAAAGACTATTGGTAAGACAGTGATTATGGGTAAGAATACACTTCTGTCACTTCCAAACCAAAAGCCTCTTAAGGACAGGACAAACATTGTTCTAAGCAAAAGTATCTCAAGGGATGATTTAATTGTTTGCAGAGATTTGAAATCTTTGTTACAGGAAATAAAAGGCTATTCTGACGAAGATATATTTGTAATTGGTGGAGAGCAGATTTACAGGTTGCTCCTCCCCTACTGCAACAAAGCATATATTACAAAAGTTAACGGCGAAAAGATTGCTGACAGTTTTTTTGAAAATCTTGATTTAAACAAAGAATGGACTTTGACATATGTAAAGGAAAAGCAAGTTTATAAGGGAATTGAATACTGTTTTTGTGAATATCAAAAAC
>JBJEPA010000219.1:0-4645 GCA_051880995.1 Ruminococcus sp. | reverse complement strand
TTCAATGCAGGGCTTTTTGTTGTTTTCTATTCCTATTATAATGCGTTTTTTGCCGAGGTACTTGTGGAGCAAATCAATGCCCTTTGAAATGTAGTCAGCCTTGTCGAGCATTGTCCGTGTATCCGAGGTTATGTACGGCTCGCACTCTGCCGAGTTGATAACGATTGTTTCAACAGACGACAAATCCTTTACGCCCAGCTTTACAAAGGTGGGGAATCCTGCACCGCCCAAGCCCACGATTCCGCTTTCCTTAACTGCGTTTACAAAGCTGTGAAAGTCCGTAACAATGGGTTGCTTTACGCTTTCGCAGACTGACTGTTCGCCGTCGGTTTCAATTACAACGGCGGTCGTTTTCTCTGCACCCGACATTGTTATTTCATCAAGCTTTTTCACCTTGCCCGACACACTGGAATGTACAGGTGCGCTGATAAAACCGTCGGACGAGCCAATAAGCTGACCAACCTTTACAAGCTCTCCTACCCTGACCGTCGGTACGGCAGGCTTGCCGATGTGCATTGACATGGGAATTACCACCGTTTCGGGCAAGGGGAGCCTTTGAGATACACTGTCCGCTGTGTGTTTTCGGTGCGGAACTCTTATACCACTTAGTTTCATAGCCCTATCCTCCATAAAAAAAGTGATGTGTGACCTTCGGTCACGTAATGTTGTCTATACAATATATAATCATTATTTTAAGTTTATTTTTGAAAGCCTTATAAGCACAAGCTGGGCGCAAAGGCCTGTAAAAGCTCCTGCGATAATTCCCGACAGAATCAGTACCGGCAGGTAATATGCAATTGCCAATGTTTGCATCATAAGAATTGCCGCCAAAAGCTGACCTATGTTGTGTGTTACGGCACATAAAACGCTTAACACCCACATTTGCTTAAGAGGGAAAAAGCGTTTCAGCAGTATCATCAGCAAAAACGAAAGAAGTCCCCCCGTCAGGCTGTAGATAAACGACACAAGCTGTCCAGTTAATATATTTCCCAGCACGATTCTCAGCGACATTACCGCCATCCCATAGCGTGTGCCCAGTGCATAGAGTGCAAAGAGTGTAAATACATTTGCAAGACCTAGCTTTACTCCGTAAATAGGTGTAAGGGGAGGGATTGCACCCTCAATCACAAACGCAACCAGGGCAAAGGCGGTGAGAATTGCGGTCAAAATCAATTTTTTTGTATTCATCCCACTGCTCCTGTTTTTGCGTCAGCATCGTCCGTACTGCCTTCAAATTTTATTACCACCTTGTTGGGCAGGCACACAATGGGAGAGGCACTGCTTTTCAGTTCGCCGTGCTCAACGCAAATCTTGTCGGGACAATCGGCTGACTTCATTTCAATGTGACCGTTTGATACAAGGATTACATTGTCGCCGTATTCGCCCGAAAGCGTGATTTCACGCTGGCCTGTGACGCTGTTTAAGTCGATTTTTTCAACAAGACTGCCGTTTTGGTAAATTCCCACAACCTTTGACGGTGATGAAACCTTTGAAATAAAAAGCCACACGCCAAGGCAAAGTATAGCCACAACCGAAAATATAGTTATCCATATGCGGTTTTTCATACTGAAATCACCTCAAAGCCTTGCTTTGACATAAAACTGTCATTCAGATTGTCAGTAACATAAATTTCGCCTTTGTCGGTAATGAAAACCGCTCCGAAAAGCAAGCTGTTTTCGCTGTAAAACTCTTTCGACTTTTCAAGTCCCATAACAAAAAGCGAAGTTGAAAGAGCGTCTGCAAGGGTATCATCTTCCGACACAACAGTGACGGATTTCAATCCGCTGTCAGCGGGATGACCCGTTTTAGTATCTATTATATGATGGTAGATTTGTCCGTTTTCTTCAAAGTAACGCTGGTAGCCACCCGAGGTAACAACGGCTTTGTCGGAAATTTTAAGCGTTCCGATACTCTTTGAGTTATCGTCGGGGTTGGTTATTGCAACGCTCCAGCTTTCTCCGTCAGGCTTTGATCCGATGGCTCGTACATTTCCTCCCAGGGACATAAGCGCAGAGGAAACGCCGTTTTCTTTTAATATTTCAGACGCTTTCCGGGATGCATAACCCTTTGCAATTCCGCCCAGGTCGAGCGAAGTATTTTCGTCAAGCTTTACTCTGCTGTTTTCTATATTTATATGCTCTGCTCCGACGCCTTTAAGCGCATTTTCAATAGCCTGTTGTGACGGAACCTTGTTTTCAAGTCCCGAATAAAATCCCCATTCACGGATAAGTGGCTCACAGCTTATGTCAAATGCACCGTCTGTAAGTGTGTAGATTTCCTTTGAACGTGTGATAAGAGTAAGCGTATCTTCCGAAACGGCCATTTCTTTTAACCGGTTGAGCCTATAAATCTCGCTGTTTTCCCTTTGTACGGACAACAGCTTATCAAGTCTGTTGATTTCATTCTGCGCCACTTTTACCGCACTTTCGCTTTTACTGCCGTAGGCGTTAATCGTCATAACCGTATCCATTGCGAAAAACTCGCAGTTGTATTCTGAATCAAAACTGCACCCCGAAGAAAGAATTACGGTGGCAGTCATAATTAAAATGCAGAATTTGCGCAGAAGCTTCAAAGAATCATACCCTTATAAACAGTATATAAAATTAATTATACAACAAAATTTCAAAACAGCCAATATTTTTTTAAAAAAAACTGAAATTTTATGGATTATTCAGTCGGTTTTTGCAGTAAAAAGGACACGCATAAACGTGCCCTTGAAGTTTGGAATTGATTTTTAAGCTAAACTATAATTTAGTCGAGTGCCTCGACAGGCAAATTATTAGTTAGAAATACTATTACATTTTAAAACTAATCAGTAGTAATTTACATAATACAAAAAATCGGCGACAGGGAGCATATCAAAATCCCTGTCGCCGTGGGTTTGTTTTGTGATTTTGCTATAATTTAACTATTAATTTAACAACATATTTTTGTATCAGCGTAGCATCATGAACAGTGATTGTGCCATCACCGTTTGTATCGGCACATATACTCTGATTTTCGTCAAGCTTTTCTATTCCGGCAACACACTTCTGAATCATAGTAGCGTCCTTAATATTAATATAGCCGTCAGAGTTTACATCGCCCAGCAAGCTTTGATTTATGTCGCCGTCTATAGGTGTTTCATAGGAGGCAATATAGTTATCAATTTCCGAATCGGACTTTTCAGACAACATAAACGACATATAGGTAAAGCCCATATGATCTCTTAATTGCCCGATTAAATCGGTGGAACTTATATCTCCGTCTTCTGTATATGTTTTGCCCCTGAAATATTTGTAAACACGGTCAAATCCGGCTCTCTCCTCAGAAGAAAGGGTATCGTAGCTGTAGGATTTCTCAACGCCAACCTTTTTAAAGTAGAGAGGGACTTTGGGAACTATATCGTCAAGATTAGTGTACATATGTATATTCTGACAATCTTTGCTTTCAAGCTCCATAGTGTCGTAATTCGGTGTAGCGATAGCATATGTATGGGTTGCGGATTTATATGCCACTTCATCAGCCAGACAAGAAAGCACACAAGCCGTGGAAGCTCCGAGGCTGTGTCCTGTAATGAAGAGAATTGTGTTCTCCTTTGTGGCACCTTTCAATGAACCTTGGTATTCTTTCAGGCTTTCAAGACAGTTTTCACCTGCGTCAAGAAATCCGTCTCTGACAGATTTTATGTCGGTAATCGCATCAACAACTGACCTTGTGCCACGAATCACAGCGCATATGATATGCTTTTTTTCACCGTTTACGTCGATTTCCCGATGAGCAAATGTGCGGGCAGGATTGCTTATATAGCTCGTGTCTTTTGTATCGGTGGAGTAATACTGGCTGGAAATATCCTCAAAACCCATAGTATTTAAGACCTCTTCCACGTCATCCTTGGAAAATTCCGCTTGGTTGCTCATTACCAAGCCTGCAATGGCAAGATCCGAATTTTCTCCGGATGTAGTAGCGTCTGTGAGCAGGTCATTCCAATCCCACTTAATCATCATTTTATTTTGCGTATCTGTGGATATTGAAGATGAGAAGGATACAGGAATCCATTGGGATTTAGTAGTATCTCCCACAGCTTTGCAGGGAACAGAAAGAGTGCTGAATATAACAAGGGTAATGACGAGAGCCAATATTTTCTTCATATCAAAAACCTACAATTCATAGTTTATATTCTTATTATAAATCACTAAACAACAATATTCAAGAGCTAAGTGCTGTTTATAACAGCTCCTCCTCTGCGTTGTAAATAGATGTGACCCATTTTAGGTAAAAATAAAGTCAAGGATAGATATAATATTTTCGCCCTCCTTTGGAGTGTACCGTAGCAGAATGGAGAAAGAGGACAAAAACATATATTATCTAACTTTAAAAAAACTTATGTCTGTGTCAAGGGCAGTCCTGCAAAACGCCCTGATGACTGTGTTGGCTATGCTTATGGTTTTGGTTTCATCTCATTATTTACTGACTAAGTATTTACGGATTTTTTATTGACTTTTTAATGTGTGGTTAAAAAATATAAAATTTTTTAAAATTTTTATTTTTTTATTGCATTTTTGTTGCAATTTATGTTATATAATAAAGTTATACAAGTAAATTATATTATAAACCTCTGTATTTATAAGCATAAATTAAATTTGTTTCACAGTTACTATATTTT
>JBJEPA010000218.1:0-4698 GCA_051880995.1 Ruminococcus sp. | reverse complement strand
AAATAAATTAATAATAAAAATATGCACTTCAACTGAAATATCAGATAAACAATTACCCATGGTGGGTAAGGCAGATATCATTCAGTTATCACTTGATAATAAGAAATTAGGATATCCACTTTATGAAAATCATTATAGAATTATGTTGAGAGAGTTATTTGATAAAATTACTAATAGCATAAATACTTATAATGAAATTCATCTATTTGCGAGTGTACCAGCTGGTATGGCAATTGAAATTGGCAGAAGAATTCAAACAGGCGTGTTTCCAAAGGTGTATTTGTATAATTACTTAAAAGGTGAATATACAAATACGAATATAATTAATGGTTAATAAATTGTTGTAAAAACATTTTTTACTATTAACCATGTATTATTCATGTTCTCTTGTTCTCTTTGTTTATAGCTATGCAGATTTTGAATATTTAACATTGCCAAAACAGGAGACCACATTTTACGTGATCTCCTGCTTTCTGTTGTTCTTTTTAGGTCATGGATTCAATAATAATCTTTGCGCCAAGCTTAAATCCCGTGATAAAGTATTTCCTTTCGCAGATTTCAGAAATTTCCCGATTGCAGTCCTTGTATTTTTCAAAAGTTTCTTTTTGCTCATCGGAAAGAGTTGCCATAAGCTTTTCTTCATTCCTGTTGAGTAAAGTAAGTAATTCTTTCGTTTCATCATCAATCTTTGCACTTTTCTCTTGCGGGAATAAATTTCCGTAGTATAAATCTTCAAGTGTATCCATAGTCTATGCCACCTTTCGTAACACAAACATATACCACATAACTTTGCAAAAATCCAGCAAAATAAAATATTATTTTTTACGCTACAATAGTTCTCAACCAGCAGATGTTTCATTAGGTCGTAAATTGTTTCATTTCGTCTTGGTACACAGCGCACATTTGATATTACATACTTTCTAAATCGTTTTTGTTAATAGTATTACCTCTTTTGTTTTTATTTTTTCTTCTGTCTATAGAATACGCTGTTAATTTATACATTGTGTATGATCAAAAATATTTTTAAGCAATAATCTGAAGTGAATTCAATAACACCGCTTTTCTTTGTTTATTGTGGTGCAAATTTTGAGCTATAGATTGCTTTACAATGAATTTTAATTATGTTATTATATGTAGCAACGAGAAAGTTAAGTTGGCAGGAATTTTCCAATAGCATCAATAAAGCATCAAAACTACAAAAAACGCAATTTTGATGCTCTGACTTTGGCTTGAAAAGTGGCTTGTCTATGCGGTTTTGAGCTTTCAACAGTCGCTCCAAAACCGCGTGCCGAGGGTTCAAGTCCTTCTGCCCCTGCCAAGCAAAAACGGCTTAAACACTGCGTTTAAGCCGTTTTTTGATATATTTTTATGTACGGAGCTCGGTCTGATTTTCCGCTTTTGACGCTCATTTCAGGCATCAAAATGTTCATCCGGCGCTAATAATTCCAACGTTTCCGTCTGCTACATCATCAAAATAGCATCAATTTATTGGAGGTAAATATG
Source organism: Ruminococcus sp. (assembly GCA_051880995.1). Classification (GTDB taxonomy): domain Bacteria; phylum Bacillota; class Clostridia; order Oscillospirales; family Acutalibacteraceae; genus Ruminococcoides. The sequence goes on along the minus strand of JBJEPA010000218.1, from coordinate 3,195 downwards.
CTTAACCAATATTTTAATTCAGAAGATAACCCTGATCTCCTTTATGCAAATATAGTCTTGAAAAATATACACTTTGCTCTAGTTGCACTTGAGCATATATTTAATGAGTGCTATTATAATATAGGTGTATATCATGATGAGCATACCTACTATTTTTATCATATTCAAAGTTTACTAACTGCTTGTGGCAATATTTCAAACGTGTTTTACAATACTTTTAGCGGAAAAACAGCTTGCGAACGCTCAAAAAGACTTCGTCATTTATTTAACATTACTAAATCAAGATATCCATTAGTATTTCAAAAAGAAGTTCGTAATACTAATGAGCATTTTGATGAACGTTATGAACAGTTTGGTGGTTATGTTGGGGACTATAATATTTTAGATAACAGTACTGATCGATTCATGAGAACAATTATAACTAAGAACCCACATTTAAGAACTTATGACAAAGAAAATAGAATATATATCACATATAATAGACAATTAAAGCGTATTGAATACGATTTTCAAAAACTCCAACAAGAATTATTCGAAATACAGGAGATAATAACCAGCAGCAGTTTATTTATTGATAATTGGACAAACAATATTGGCAATGAGCAGGTCACATAAATGTATTTTTTTATTCATCATTTGATTTATGTATAGAGCTTTTCACAATTACAATCGATCTGTTTGTCATATCTTATTTACATAGTAAAATTTTGTCATTTAGAACACTGTATATCTGCTTCTACGCTAACAAAATACACCTTATAAATGATTTAACCTATTTCTATAAGCTTTCAAATCTTCTTCTCCGAAATTTGCTAATATTTCATCAATATATTTTATCATAATATCTTTTTCTTTTGGTATTTTCCCTTGAAAATGGAACATATTAGATGCACCCAGTACAGCAAAATGAGTATTGATATTCAAATTTTCTATTAACAATTTTAACTCTTGCAGTTTTTCTGTTTCACTTTCTTCTTTCCAATGTCCTTGTTGTATTTCATTATACAACTTAGAAGTTGAAAAAACGGTCAGCATTGAAGCTCCAATAATTTTAGGATTCAGCTGATTAAATATTTTGGCTGTATTTACTACACCCTTGACACTATTACCACTCCCATATATACCGGTCAAATAGAAAAAATTATATTCAATATTTGCTTCATCCAACTTTCTGCATTGATTAACTATATCTATGGAAGTATAACCCTTGTTCATAAATTTTAATGCTTCATCATCGCCCGTTTCAACGCCAATAGTAATTTTGTTGTATCCTAACGCTCTCAAATCTTTCAGTTCTTTTATTGTTTTGTGGCTAATATCAGTAATACGAGCAAAGCAACCAATACTGTCTAATTTTCTTAGGTATTGTTTTGCCAGTCTTGCTATGTTTTTCAGTTTGTTTGTTTCCAACACAAAAGGATTAGCACCTACTAAAAACAATCTTCGTATATTAGGTGAGCACTTAGTTAATTCACATAAATCGTCCTCTATTTCCTTAAATGGAGACATCCTGAATTTGAAGGGTAATTCTTCATACAATGTGCAAAATTTGCAACTGTTATGCGAACATCCTGCTGTTACCTGTAATAAACCTGACCATGCTTCATAAGGCGGTCTCCAAATAGTTCCATAAAAATGCATAAAAACACTCTCCATTCTGTTTTTATGCTATTATACAGACTAAATTTATTCAGAACAAGTACGATTGTTTTTAATATTAGGTATCATAAATGATACTTTATTGACTAGATAAAACGGAGATTATATAATCAACTTATTACAAAATATTGGGGTATAACTATGTCAATAAATAAACACAACAGTAGCGAGCATCTTTCTCGCTGTGAATCTATGAGTAAAATCCAAGCAATTATCAGTGGGAAATGGAAAATCCTTATATTATGGTATATTTATGCAAACAAAGTACAGCGTTTCAATGAATTACAAAGGAAATTAGACGGAATTACTCAGGCAACATTAACAAAACAACTTCGTGAACTTGAAGAAGATAGTTTTATTATTAGAAATGTCTATGCTGAAGTTCCTCCTAAAGTGGAATATTCACTTTCCTCTCTTGGTGAGAGTTTTATTCCCATATTACTTGAAATGAAGAGATGGAGTGACGAGCATCTCAATAACAACTAATCCTCCTTACATTTCAAATCCATCAGTAATGCCATTCAGCTTTGTCAAATCTCTTTTGACATAATACATTTCTGTGATTTCGGAGGTTGTATGTCCGAGAAGGTCTGCTACCTGTCTTGGAGTTAAGGATTTAATTGAACCATCAGGTTGCTTTATACCATTTACAAGGTTCGTGGCGAAGGTGTGGCGGAGCGAGTGTAAGCCTTTGGTTTCTATGCCTGCGGCTTTGAGGATTCTGTAATAGCGTTTCCTGAAATTTACCGGTCGGGTGAAGTTGCCGTTTTCATCAGGTATCAGCGGTGAATCCTCACCGAAGTAAAATTCATCCTTCAGGTCGAGTATCATCTCTATTGCCGTATCGTTCAGCGGAACATCTCGCTTGCTTGTTGCACTTTTGAGCTTGCCGACCTTGATTTCTCGTCCTTTTTCTGCTGTGACACCGTCACGCTTTGATATTTCCTTTACTCCTCTGTTAAGGTGCATTACACGATTTTCAATGTCAATGTCGCTGTTGAGAAGTCCGAGCACCTCGCCTGTTCTCAAACCGGTATTCAGCATAAGAATATATGCTGCGGCTTGCTGATATTTTCTCTTGCCGTTTGAAAATGTACTGAACGCTTCATCTTTAAATTTCTTAATCTCTTCCGGCGTGAACACCGTTATGGTTTCGCTCGTCGGAAGATTTTCTTTGTCCTGCGCCGCCAGAAAGTTGCTCTTCTTTATCATCGGAGCACTTATCATCGGATTTCTGTCAATATATTCCTGATGTGTCAGATACCTAAAATATTCATTCATCACATTATGCACTTTCTTAACCGTAGTGTAAGCATATCCCTCATTCATTTTGTCGTTTAGTAGCTTTTTGATATCTGCGGACTTAATATCTCCGACTACCTTATCCCCAATGTACGGATAGATTTGATTTTTCGCCGTACATTCGTATCTGTCGTAGGTGGTGCGTTCAACGGACGGGAACTTAAATACCTCAAGCCAGTTCTGCATACTGTCTTTCAGCCTTTTCTTTGTTTCCTGCGACTCAATTATTGAGTC
>JBJEPA010000217.1:0-4712 GCA_051880995.1 Ruminococcus sp. | reverse complement strand
GTCAGAGGCGGTTACTAATTTCTTTATTCGTCATAAGGATGAGGTGCTACCCAATCAGAAAAACGGTATCTACGGTCACGGCAAGGAACGCTATGATGCCGTGATGAAGGTGCTAAAGGACGAAAAGGGCAACTACACCAACGATACCGTGTGGAACGCATTGGAATCGGCGGCACAAGACCCCAAACCCAATGACATCACAAGCAACACACAATGGTCCATCTCATATAACAATACCGAACTTACCGCCGAGATAGTCCTCCGTCGCAACTGGGATGACGTAACACACTGTGAGCTGGAAAGCAAGTTGACGACTCCGGTAAAATAAGTGGTATCGTATGTTTTCGGTAAAAAGAAAAGCATTATGTAAAGTAAAATCAAATTAAGGATTTGACACAAGCATAAAAGTCCCTCTTATTTGGGAAGCACTGAATAAATCTCTTTACACATCTTGTTTGCATATTTTCCGTCAGCTTGCCCAAAAAATCCTGGCAATGCGTCAGCATTACTGCGGTTTGTTTGTACAACTTGACGAAAAATCTGACTGCACAATCTGTGCAAATGATTTAATCAGTGTTTCCTTAGTTACAATGTATCTGATAGGAGGGATTTTTAACAGGCTTTTTGTCAATAGTTGGAGTAAACCCGAAAATAAAAAAAAGAAATTAACAAGTGCTGGCTAGTCAAGCTATCGTTTGTTTTTCAGCAATTTAATATACTTTAGAAAACACTAACCGGGCAGCCCTTTCGGGTTGCCCGGTTAACTTTTGGGAGTGTTAATGCAATAGCTCTAAGACTAACTACTTTTCACAAGGGAATGAGCTAATTGAGTTGTTAACATATTTTTGTATATATGTTGCGTCTTTGATGTTGATTTCATCATTGTCAAAAACATTTGCAGCATATTTTTGTAAGTCAGTAAGGGTGATATCCTTTACCAAATACTTTTGCACAAGTGTGGCATCCTTAACAGTCACCTGACCGTCAAGGTCAACATCTCCGTAAAGAGGTGCATCCTGAACCTTAACATTAACGGTGGCAGATTTTCCTCCTGCGGTGATTGTAATTTGGGTTGTACCTTTCTTTACGCCTGTTACAACACCGTGTTCATCCACAGTTGCAATTCCTTCATCCTTTGATGTGTACTTAACATCTGCATAGGCTGACGCACTTTCAGGCATAATCACTTCGCTTATAGCATTGGATTTACCTGTAAATACAAATATGTCCTCTGCCGATACACTTTTTACCTCATCGGGAACAGGCATCAGGGTAACTCCAGGACTGAATGTACCCATATCGGTGAACTTATCATCTGCGCCGATTTCTGTCCAGCTGTGGTCATCCTTTGGAACAAGGATAAACTTAAGATGTGCGGCGTTCTGATTGTACTTTGTAAATACACTTGAAGGCACTTCATCCGAGAGGAATGTTACAGTCTTTGTTTCCCCAACCTGTAAATCAGGGAGAACCTCCTCACCGTAGGAAGTATAAATAGGGTCGTTGTCAGTTATAGAATCATCAAAAGATTTAGCCTCAGCATATTTATCGTGGTTGATGAATTTAACATAATCTCCGCCCTCGTATGGTAAGTTTCCGTCGTTTACAAGTTCAACTGTAACTGCATACTGGGAGTTCCCGTTCTCGTCTGTTACATACTTAACCGGTGTTATTGTTCCGCCTGTGATTATTACCTTTGACTTATTTGTAAACTTGAATTCCTCCGACTTCTGAAGAACATTCTCTCCATCTGTTATGGTAGAATACATTGAAACAGTGCTTGGGTCGGTACCCTCAGGAATCTGATAGGAGGTTTTAAACTCCTGTTCATCATCTGCAAACCAGGTGTCAACTGTGTAGGTCTGATACAGTTCATCATTTACATAAAGGTTAAAGTTCACATCTCTGCCTGTATCCACGCCGGTGTTTTTAGCAAGAACAGAAACATCAACTGTTTCTCCGGCATTTGGACAGTCGTTGGAGAATGAAATTGCTTCGTTTTCCTCGCCGGTTGGGAATTCGTAGCTTGGAGAAGTATCGTAAACACCTACCACAAGCTGATTATTCACAGCCTCAACCTTATCGTTGTCGCTGTCAGGAACCTTTGTAAATTTAAGGTCATAAGCATTGTATGAAGCCAGAATATTACCGTTGTCAAGGACTACAGCCTCAACATTTTCCTTAATCTTTCCGCTGTCTGTTCCATTTACACCGCCTTGGGTAAGGTAGGTTTTTGCGCCCCATAGACCGTTGATAACGTTTACAGGGGTGTCCAGCTCTGTCATAACAGGATTTCCGTCACTGTCATAGGTTACATTTCCGGTATCGTCAAGAACAGGCTTTTCTGTGTAGGTATCAACTCCATCCACAGTAAGCTCTCTTACACAAATCTGCGCCTCAGTTCCTTCGTTCTGAACCCACAGAGCATAAATTTTGCCTGTGTTTTCATTATACCTTATCAACAAATCTTTACCAACAGAATTGTCATTATCGTTAAAGTCGGTAATTGCCAAAGGTGACATTGATTCGCTGTCTATTCTCTTCTGACCGTCTGAATCCGTGTAAGTATGTTGTGATATAAGGTTGTCAATGTTCTGGTATCCGCAAACTCCGTCAGACTTAAAGAACAGAAGTGTATTTTCGGTATTGTCCTTATCAATTTTTGCAAACTGAGGGGCAGAAACAGAGTGATTTTCGTCAGAAATCAAAATTGATTCCCCTTGTGTTACCTTATCTCCGTCATATGAAAGGGTATCAATATACATATTATTCTTTATTTGTGTATCTTCATCTGTAGCACCGCTCATAATAACATTTGCATTACTGCCAATGTCAACGCCTTCACCTGACAATGAGGTGTCGTTTTCTGAAATGTAGGAAATCATTATATCGTCTCCGTAAGGAACAGCGTCCCAGGAAGCAATGCTCTTTTCGTTCATTTTAATCTCGTCCGGAGTACTCCAAACAATATCGCTGTTGTTTATGTTGCATGCTGACACATTGAGAATTTCAGGGATTTCATATACATCATTTAAGGATGTGTTATCTGTAACCTGACTGAAATCTACTGTTTTGTAGAAAATTTCGGCTGTACCGGTCTTTTTGTTGCAAACAGCATAAGGAGAGCAGATTACATTGTCGTCGCCATCCAAGATTTCGTTGTAGTCGTGGAATTTGCCTGTTTCCTTGTTATAGAAAACACTCTTAATCTTTGTGGTCATCAGAACCTCTTCGTATTCTCCCTTTGAACAATCTGTGATGTCTATGTTTTGCCAAACAAGGAGAATATCCTTGCCACAGTCACAGAAGGTATAGTCGTAGTCACATGTAAGACTTTTGGAATCCTCCGTTGCCAATTCTAACGATTCGGTGTCTGATGCGGTATCCTTTTTAATTGCGCTAAGCAAATCGGTTGGCTCACTTACAGTGCCCTTGTTGAAGTCGTAAATCATATACTTCATCTTTGCTACCGCTTCACCCTCAGACTGAATAGGGGAGGCAACAAAGTACACACCGTCGGAAATTTTTGCAATACCCGGATATGTTGTGTTCTCTGACGGAACAGACATTTCCTTGCTTTTCAGAGCCCTTGAGGCTAAATTGTCGTTTGCAGCGGAAATACTCTCTGCGCTAAGCTCCAAATCCTTGAGCTTTGTTTTATTAAGCATCTCACTGCTGCCAAGGGCGTTTAGTGCAAGATTGGTTGCATTCTGTGTTGTGTTCTTTGTTGTATCGTACAGTTCAAACTCAGTTCCTGCTATTGACCTGGAAACGGAGAACACAGCAAGGTCAATATGTACACTTAAATCCATTCCTAAGGTGCCTTTTGCCTTCTCAAACAATCCGGTAACCGTATTATTAAAACTAAGGGAACCATTTAGATTTACACCGACAAGTCCGTCAAAGCCTACACCGGCTCCCATTTTAATCTTTAAGTTAAAGTCGGTAACACCCCAGGATTTATATTTGTTAGGGTCGGCAAGCTCATCGCTGTACAAATAATCCGCTTTATCGTCACCTGTGTATGGCTTATCGGGGAATGCACCGTACTTTCCACTAACTGATCCGGAGATGTCAAAGAATACATAACAGGGTATGCAATATATGAAGAAGGGCCTACTTGCCTTGAAGGATACTTTTCCTGAAAAGACTGCAAAGGAGTCCAGAAAACACATTTCATCGCTTTCGTTATAGTAATAGTCAAGCTGCATTGTGAACATAGCTGTAAAGGTAACGCTTGTGGAGGTTTTTAAATCCATTGCGTCTTTAAGATAATCAAAATATGTGGAACCTCGTGATTCCCACACATCAGATAATTCGTCAAGCTTCTCCTGGGTTTTTTCCACCTTATCGGAAAGAGAAGTCTTGCTCCATTCTTTGCTCTCCGGGTCTCCTGATTTGCTAAACTGAACACCTAATGTGATGTTGTAAATGTCGTTTCCGTCATACTGCTGCTGGGTTTTGCCCACCTTAATAATAGGTGTAAAGCCCTTAACAGAAAAGCTTGGGCTGATTGAACCAATAACCGGTACTTCGGCTGCAACCGTTGGATTTGGCAGAGAAGATGTGCTTTTTGTTGCCTCACTTTCTGCGCCAATGTCAGGGGCATATATTGTATTATCCTCTAAATATGACGGTGTAAATGTAAGCCCTGTTTCAAATCTTCCGTAGGATTTTTGGATTTTTTTATCTTTGTCAACATTGTAGAATTC
>JBJEPA010000216.1:0-4724 GCA_051880995.1 Ruminococcus sp. | reverse complement strand
TGCATTATTGATACTACTTTTGGAGAATTGGAAATACATATGGATTTGGCAAGTTTCGGTATTGAAACATTACGCAAAATAAAGGTAGGAGATATTATTTCGGGAATTGTAGTGCTTTCTGCTGACGCAGCAATTTTTGATTATGAAGAGTCATTTGTTAAAGATGAAGAAAATAACCTAAAGTTAATGTGTAATGCTATCCAGAATGATAGTGCCGATAGATTGTGGTATATTCTTACGGAGGATAGTGAATATTTTGCAGAAACAATAAAGCCTGAAGAAAATTATCAGAATAGGTATATTGGAAGAGAGGAGATTATTAACAGACTGAATCATATCGCAGAAAACAGCTCGGACGACCGATATGCATACACCGGAACAATCATAAGCATTGATGGAGATGAGGAATTACAGCATAAGGTTGGAGAAAGGTGTATAGTTATCGCCAGGGAAAAAGAGGATAGATTTGTTTGTATAATGTTCCTTACTCTTGATGACGAAGGTAATATTTTGAAAATACATACATCAGATGATTCAAGATATCATTTTCAACTTGACCAAGTTTTAGAAACTACCGATGATCTTTTTGATGATTACGAGGAGTAATTTGTAGTTAAGTATAAATAAAAATGTGAAGAAATTTTATATAATAATATTCATTTTGTTGAAATAGTTGGTAATAAATGCTATAATATCAAAGATGCAATAATTTTTTATATAGTTGGAGGTATATTATGACGAATGGTGAAAGAAAAATTGATATGATGACAAACAGGAATCCTGTTTCTAAGACACTTAGAAACGTGTTATTACCCATAGGTGCTACTATGGATAATTTCAACTCAAATATGCTGTTAGAAAGTGATACTGAAAGAAAAGAAAACTATGCAAAGGTAAAGTTGCTGATAGATGAATATCATAAACAATATATTGAAGAAAATCTTTCTAAAGTAACTTTTTTGGAGAATCTAAATCCATATGCCGAAGAGTATTACGGTGGAAAAGATAAAGACAAAATAAAAGAGTTGGAAGAAAAATTGAGGAAAGAAATTGTCCTTTTTCTTACAAAGCCAAAAATCTTTGGTGATATGTTTAAAAAAGAAATGATCACCAAACTATTACCTGATTTTATCTCATCAGAGGAAGATTTAGAAATAGTAAACTCTTTTTCAAAATTTACAACCTACTTTACTAACTTTTTTCAAAACAGAAAAAATATGTACACAAGCGAGGAGCAGTCAACCGGCATTGCTTATAGGAGCATTAACGATAATCTCCCAAAGCATCTTGATAATATTATTGCTTACAGAAAAGCAAAGGAAAAGTTGCCCCAAGATGTTTTAAGTAACTTGAATATGGATTTTCAGGGTTTGTGCGGAACGACTACTGATGATGTATTCACAGTAGATTATTTTGTTTTTGTTCTTTCTCAATCCGGCATTGAAAGATATAACGAAATAATTGGTGGTTACACTACCGTTGACGGCAAGAAGACAAAGGGCATTAACGAGTATATAAATCTTTATAATCAGACTGCTGATAAAAGAGATAGAATACCAAATATGAAGCCTTTGTATAAGCAGGTTTTGAGCGATAGAGAAAGCATATCATTTATACCAACAGCATTTGAAAATGATAATGAATTGATTAGTGCTGTATATGACCTTTACAACACTGACAGACCGGAGGATGATTTTGTTTCAATTAAAACCGTAATTAATGATTTACTGGATGTTTTTGAAAATTTTGACCAGTATTCTCTTGATGGTATCTATATTCAGAGTGGAGCACCGGTTACAGATTTATCCAATGGTATGTTTGATTCCTGGTCAATTATTAGGGATTTATGGAATAAGAATTACGACTTAACGAATAAACCTAAAAAATTAAAGATATTGATAAATATGATGAGAAAAAAGCAAAAGAATATAAAGCGAATAAATGTTTTTCTTTGGGCTTTTTACAAAAATTAATTGATAAGGCAATGACCTCTGCCTCTATTTGTTCTTACTACAAGGAGAATGTGACTAAGTTAATCAATGACATTAATTCAGCCTATAACGAGGCAGAATCTTTACTGAAAAATGAATATGATAGTGAAAACAAAAGTCTTAAAAAGGATGAGAAATCAGTTGCCTTAATTAAGAACTTCCTTGATTCAATCAAGGCTTTAGAATATTTCATAAAGCCTTTGGCATTGGATAGTAAGGAGCAGAATGTTAATGAACTATTCTATGGAAAATTCACCCCACTATTTGACGGACTTAGGAATGTAGATCTCCTTTATGACAAGGTTAGAAACTATGTTACTCAAAAACCGTATTCCACCGAGAAAATTAAGCTCAACTTTGAGAATCCGCAGTTTTTAGGTGGATGGGATAGGAACAAAGAAAAAGATTATCGTTCTGTGCTTCTGCGGAAGGATAATAAATATTATCTGGGTGTAATAGATAAGAAAAATAGTAAAATCTTTGAAGATGTAAAGGCAACAGATGATGAAGATTGTTACGAAAAAGTTGTTTACAAACTTTTGCCGGGTCCGAATAAAATGTTGCCAAAAGTATTTTTTGCAAAATCTAATGTTGAATTTTTTGCTCCCTCAGAAAAAATTAATACGCTGTACAAGAAAGAAACATTTAAAAAAGGCAAAAATTTTAACATTGACGATTGTCATAGTCTTATTGATTTTTATAAGGAATCGTTGGCAAAGCATCCTGATTGGTCTGAATATAATTTTGTATTTATGGATACAAAAGACTATAAGGACATTGGTGAATTTTATAAAGATGTTAAGGACCAGGGGTATAAGATTTCGTTTTCTAAAGTACCTACATCATACATAGACGAACTTGTGGAAAAAGGAAATCTGTATTTATTCCAAATTTATAACAAAGATTTTTCGGAGCATAGCAAGGGTACACCTAATCTTCATACTCTGTATTTCAAAATGCTATTTGATGAAAGAAATCTTAAGGATGTTGTTTATCAGCTTAACGGCGGTGCAGAGATGTTCTACCGTCCTGCAAGCATAAAAGAAAAGGATATTATTGTACACAAGGCGAATCAACCTGTGAAAAACAAAAATCCTCACACTGATAAAACGCATAGCAACTTTGAATATGATCTTATTAAGGATAGGAGATACACTAAACCTCAGTTTTCTCTTCATCTTCCAATTACACTTAACTTTAAGGCAAAGGGAGAAGTGAAAATAAACGACAGGACAAGAGCACTTCTTAAAGAATGTGATGATAATTATGTAATTGGCATTGACCGAGGCGAAAGGCATCTGCTTTATGTTACTGTAATCAATAGCAAGGGCGAAATTGTCGAGCAGTATTCCCTTAACAAAATTGTTAATGAATACAATGGTAAGAATCATACTGTTGATTACCATGAACTGCTTAACAAAAAAGAAGAGGAACGCAAAAAGGCAAGGCAAAACTGGACAACTATTGAAAATATCAAGGAACTGAAAGAGGGTTATATAAGTCAGGTTGTGCATAAAATCTGTCAATTAGTTGTAAAGTATGACGCTATTGTTGTTATGGAGGATTTGAACTCCGGATTCAAGCGAAGCAGAACAAAGGTTGAAAAACAAGTATATCAAAAGTTTGAAAAGATGCTTATTGATAAACTTAATTATTTGGTGGATAAAAAACTTGCACCCGAAGAAAAAGGCGGACTTCTTAACGCATTCCAATTAACAGACAAATTTGACAGTTATAAAAAGATGGGGTTACAGAATGGTTTTATCTTCTATATTCCGGCTTGGCTTACCAGCAAAATTGATCCTGTAACAGGATTTGTCGATTTACTAAAGCCACATTATAAGAGTGTTGATGAATCAAAGGACTTCATTTCAAGATTTAATTCAATTTCTTATAACGAGGAAGAAAATTACTTTGAGTTTGACTTTAATTATGATAATTTCCTTAGGGGAACAACATCTTATAGAAAAAATTGGACCTTGTGTACAAATGGAGAAAGAATAAAAACTTTCCGAAACCCTGAGAAAAATTCTGAATGGGACAGCGTTCCTGTAAAATTAACTGATGAATTTGTTGGGTTGTTTAGCGACTATAACATTGATTATCATAAAGGTAACTTAATTGATAGCATTCTCAGTCAGGACAAAAAGGATTTTTACGAAAGATTTTTAAAACTTTTGTCATTGACTCTGCAAATGAGAAACAGCATTTCAAACAGTGAAGTTGACTATCTCATTTCTCCCGTAAAAGACAAAAACGGCCAATTCTACGACAGCAGGAATTATAACGACTCCTCCCCACTACCTGCCAATGCAGACGCAAACGGTGCCTTTAATATAGCCAGAAAAGGTCTGTGGGCAATTAATCAGATAAAAGAGGCCGAGGATATATCCAAGGTTAAACTGTCTATTTCAAATAAACAATGGCTTGAATTTGCACAATCAGGAGATATGCATGAGTGAAAATCCAATATCTATATCTAATCTAAATGATTTTATATTTTGCCCGGCATCAATATATTTCCATTTGTTAGATTACGATACTGATAAACTAACATATCAGGACAGTTACCAATTAAACGGCACAGCTGCACACAAAGCTGTGGACAGCTGTGCCTATTCGGATAAGAAAAATATTATTCAGTCATTGTCTGTTTATTCTGAAAAATATAATGTGTATGGCAAAATAGATATCTTTGACAACGAAAAGCATATTCTTTCTGAAAGAAAAAAG
>JBJEPA010000215.1:0-4742 GCA_051880995.1 Ruminococcus sp. | reverse complement strand
TAGTATATTTCCTTGCAGCCATTGTTATTATAGTTGTCCCAATTGTAACAGGTGGAGCAATAAGCTACTTTGACTTTGGTGTTATGGCAGAAGATACATTGTTATTCAAGTTATTTTATGACCACAACATAGTTACAGGAATACTTAATTCTATACCTTCAATATTTTAATATTTTAATGGGAGAAAAATATGAATAAAGAGGAAAGAGAAAACCAAGAGAATTTAAAGGCAGAACCGGTTGACACAGACGAGATTTTAACAATACCCAACATACTTTCATTTTTGCGTATTTTACTTATTACGCCTTTTATGATATTATTCTTAAATGGGAACTATGTTTGGGCGTCCTTAATGATTATTATTTCCGGACTTACCGACTGTGTTGACGGCTTTATCGCCAGAAAATTTAATCAAGTTTCTGAATTCGGCAAAATTCTTGACCCTGTTGCTGATAAACTTACTCTGTTGGCTGTGGGTGTGGGAATATGTATAATTTCACCTGAGGTTATAACTGTAATGGTTATTCTTATCATCAAGGATTTGCTTATGATAGTAGGTGGACTGTCCTTAATTAAGAACAATATAAAGCCGCCTCAGGCAAGATGGTACGGCAAGGTTGGCACCGTGCTGTTCTATCTTTCAGTATGCACAATAGTAGTTCTAAAAATTGCAGACATCACTGTTCCTTATCTTTCGCTGATAATGCTCAGCGTTACAGCGGGGGCAATGATTTTTGCACTTATAAAATATTTCCTGTTATTTTTGGATTTGTTAAAAAATTCTGACGCTAATCAGAATAAGGAAGGAGAATAAAAATGCTTTGTTCAAAGTGTAATAAACGCCCTGCTGTGGTGTTCGTTTCGTCAGGTACAGACGGTTCTTCAAAGGGATACTGCCTTACCTGTGCCAAGGAACTGGGCATCAAGCCGGTAGAGGATTTAATAAATAAAATGGGGATTACAGATGACGACTTAGAGGCTGTTCAGGACCAGATGACATCAATTATGGACAGTATGGGCGAGGGTGGCGACCTCCAGTCTATGGCAGAGTCAATGGGAATTGACCCCGACACACTCAACGGAGAGCTTGTTGAAAGCGGTGACGAAGATGAGGAAAAGGATTTCACCCCGGGCGGTGCGCCAACATTCCCTGCTTTTTTCAACAATATCTTTAGCGGAAATTCTGCAAGCAATGGCAATGCCCAGCAGAGTGGAAGTGAGAAGGTGAAGAATAACCGCAAGGATAAGCCGGATAAGAAGAAAAAGTTTCTTGGTCTTTACTGTGAGGACCTTACACGCAAGGCTCGTGAGGGCAGAGTGGATAGGGTTATTGGCAGAGATAAAGAGATTGAACGTGTTATTCAGATTCTTTCCCGAAGAAGTAAGAATAACCCTTGCCTCATAGGTGAGCCCGGCGTAGGTAAAACAGCTATTGCCGAGGGTCTTGCCTCAAGAATTGTGGAGGGTAATGTTCCTTTAAGACTTAGAAACAAAGAAATTCACCTCCTTGACCTCACTTCACTTGTTGCCGGAACTCAGTTCAGAGGTCAGTTTGAAAGCCGTATTAAGGGGCTTATCAAAGAAATTAAAGACCTTGGCAACATCATTCTGTTTATTGACGAGGTGCATAGCCTTGTGGGAACAGGCGACAGCGAAGGTACAATGAATGCCGCAAATATTCTGAAACCGGCACTTTCAAGAGGCGAAATCCAGGTTATCGGTGCTACAACCTTTGCAGAATACCGCAAGTACATTGAAAAGGATTCTGCCCTTGAAAGAAGATTTCAGCCTGTAACAATCAACGAGCCTTCCATTGCAGAAACAATAGATGTGCTTATGGGAGTAAAGTCCTATTACGAGGTACACCACAGAGTAGCTGTTTCTGACGATATTGTAAGAAAAGCAGTTGTTTTGTCTGAAAGATATATCACCGACAGATTCTTGCCTGATAAGGCGATAGACCTACTTGACGAATCCTGTGCCTGCTGTGCTTTGAGGAGCAAAGCAATGGAGGATTACGACAAGCTTACAGTTGAGAAGAAAGAATTGACCCAAAAGAGGGAGAACCTTTCATCAGAGGAAAATGTGGATTTTGAAAAGATTGCAGAAATCAAAACTCAGCTTATCAACATTGACGAAAAGATGAAGGAGCTTGAGCCACAGGCTGTAAATGTTCAGGTTGAAGAAGAGGACCTTGCAAAGGTTATAGAGCTGTGGACTGGTATTCCGTCTTCCCGAATCAGAGAAAATGAGCTTTCTAAGCTTGCTGATTTAGAGGAACAGCTAAGTAAAAAGATTATCGGTCAAGAAGAGGCTGTTCACGCTTTGGCGTCAGCTATCAAAAGAAACCGTGTTCAGATTTCCCCAAGAAGAAGACCTGCCTCATTTATATTTGTAGGACCAACAGGTGTGGGTAAAACAGAGCTTGTAAAGGTGCTTTCCAAGGAGCTTTTCGATACACCGGAAACTCTGATAAGACTTGATATGTCCGAGTTTATGGAAAAGCACAGCGTGTCAAAGATTATCGGTTCACCTCCGGGCTATGTTGGCTATGACGAGGCAGGACAGGTAACTGAAAAGGTGCGCAGACGACCATACTCTGTACTACTCTTTGATGAAATCGAAAAGGCACATCCCGATGTTCTCAACATTTTGTTGCAGATTCTTGACGAGGGCAAGCTGACAGATGCCCACGGCAGAGAGGTTAACTTTGAAAACACAGTAATTGTTATGACAAGTAACGCCGGCTCTGACAAGAGGGAAAACGCCCTTGGATTTGGCAAAACTCAGGAAGACGCAAATAAAGAAAAGGCTATGAAAGCACTTTCTGAATTTTTAAGACCTGAATTTATTGCAAGGGTTGACGAGATAATCGTGTTCCGTGACCTTGACAAAAATGATTTCGAGAAGATTTCCGCACTGCTCCTTGAGGAGTATGTTCCTGCCCTTAAGGAAAAGGGAATTACCCTTAAGTATGACGAAAAGGCTTGCTCTGCTTTGGCAGAAAAAGCATCAGGCGGAAAGTCGGGAGCCAGAGATTTGCGCAACCTTATCCGCAAAGAGGTGGAGGACAGGATTGCCCAGGAAATGATAGACTCCCACAACACCTCAATATCCGGCATAGCAGTAACTGCTGATGAGGAGAACAATATTAAACTGCAAATTATATAATTTGATTTAACTTGGATAATAGCACCGTAATTAAGGCTTTGCTTAGCTAAAATTACGGTGTATTTCTTCTTGTATTTGATTTATAATAAATATAAATAGAATGATTATGTATAATAATTATAGCTTGTATTGAAAAAAAGGAAAAAACATCAATTTTAGTATTGACAAATCTTCGCCTATTAGATATAATGTAAAGGCTGACGAACAAAAGAAATGTTCAAAGTACCTGCGCCAGTAGCTCAGCTGGATAGAGCAACTGCCTTCTAAGCAGTAGGTCAGGGGTTCGAGTCCCTTCTGGCGCGCCATATGGTGGGTATAGCTTAGTTGGTTAAAGCGCCAGTTTGTGGCACTGGAGACCGTCGGTTCGAATCCGACTATCCACCCCATTTGATCCATTAGCTCAGTTGGCAGAGCACTTGACTTTTAATCAAGGTGTCCGGAGTTCGAATCTCCGATGGGTCACCAATAAAAACCGTATTTTTGTGCAAACACCAATACGGTTTTTATTTTTTATAATGAGCTGTCGCCAAGCGGTAAGGCAACGGACTTTGACTCCGTCACTCGTGGGTTCGAATCCCGCCAGCTCAGCCAAAAAACGGAACCACCCAATAGGGTGGTTTTGTTTTTTTAGAATAAAAGGCGGGATTCGAAAGGGCGTAAAGAAAACAGTCCGGTGGACTGTTTTTAGCCCGTAGCGTTTATGATACTATTTTCTAAACAAGTTACCATAAAGCGAGGTAGGTAGTAAGTATAGAGGAAAGTACGCCAGCTCAGCCATAAAACGGAACCACCCAAAGCGGGTGCAAATTAGGGATTTAACAATTCCTGAGAATATGGCATAATCCCTTAAATGAAAGAAGCCTCGTTGCCATACCGAACTGGTACAGCAGCGAGGTTTTCTTCAATCTTAATATTTATAAAGTTTTCATTGGCATCTTTACAATATACGGCAAAGGTGCTTTTTACTGTTTTCCAACAAAATTTTTCAAAGCACTTGTGAGCGACAACATTTATGACTTCACTTGTTGCTTGTAATTTTTCATTGGTTCAGTCTTTGCTCATATATGCACATCCTTGTGTATTACATATATTGCTCTAAAAGAGAAAACAACATGTGCTATCAGTCGCTTTACCGATATTATTTTTTGATTGAGTTGAATATTCACAAAAACATGTTATAATGTAGTAGAATAAGGGGTGTGTTTTTAATGGCTGTTAGTTATAAAAACTCATGCACTTAATGATTGACAAGGATCTCACTGCTATGCAGTTCCAAAAACGTACAAGAATTTGTAGAAATGTATTTACTCGGATTAGACGAAATGAACATGTATCATTAGAAAGCATTTAAGCAATATGTGTTGTCCTAATTGTGGGCTGGACGATATAATTGAGTTTTTTCTTGATACAACAAATGAGGTGAGTGAAAATGGAAAAAGAAATTGCTTACACAAAAAGTGTTGGTGCCAGCAATATAAAGTCATTTGGCCAGTACTTTACAAAATATGAAGTTGCAGATTTTATGTGTTCATGGGCATGTCAAAATGCAAAAACAATGCTTGATCCAGCCG
>JBJEPA010000214.1:0-4754 GCA_051880995.1 Ruminococcus sp. | reverse complement strand
ATTAAGGACTTCTTCGGTATTAACTCGCCCTCAAAACTCTTTAGAGATCAGATTGGTAAAAACCTTGCACTTGGTTTAGGCGAAGGTTTTGAAAGCACAATGAAAAATGTTGGCAAGGATATGCAACAGGCAATTCCAACGGACTTTGACACACAGGTCAGGGCGACAGCAAATGTAAACGGTTTTACAAACGGTAATGACAATTCATTCCTTGGCAGAGCAATACAGACATTTAACAACACTATTAATTTTGGAGAGGTACATATCAACAGCGAGATGGATATTGACGATGTTGCCCACAGGGTTTCTTCTGTAATAGTTTCAGATATTTTAGTGAAAGGCGGTGCTTACACCTAATGGGAAGATACAACTTTAAGTTTGGCGATGTTTGGCTATCGGAGTTTGGCGGAGTTTGTACTGAAGAACCGCCCATAGAAATTGCACAAAGGGATATTACCTTAATTGATATTCCCGGCAAAGATGGAAGTGATTGTATCGACAACGGACGGTATAACAATGTGGAGTTCACAAGGACTATTGCCCTTGTAGGCAAAAGGATAAGTTCAGCAAAGGATAAAACAATTCAGCTGATAAACAGCTTTGCGTATTTGCAGGGCTACCACCCCTTTGAAGACACAGACCACGAGGGTATGGTTACCGAGGCTGTCCTATTAAACCTTGATGAAGTGATAAAAAATCTTCGCACTATGTACACTGCAACTCTGAAATTTTCACGAAAACCATATTGGACTTTAAAATCCTCTCTTGACGAAATGCCACTTGATAATACAGAAGTATCGGGAAATGGAGTTGAAATATATAACCCATATCCCACAACAGCCTGTCCCATAATCAGATTTCACCTGAAAACAGACCCTCACAGCACCCTTGCAACAGTAAAGATAAAAATGTCCATATCTTCCACCTATGACGGAATTTACTCCACAAAGACCTACTCAAACCTCGGCATAAACTTTCTCTACACTCACAACATTCTTGATTTTGATATTGAAAACCAAAGGGTAGTTGTATATTCTCCAAGTGGCGAGATATACAAGTATGCTGACGCACCCGTTCCAAAGCCTATTGGACCGGGTGCTACTAAAATCCAAGCAGAAATAAACAAAGACATAGACTATATTTCTATTATCCCCAAGTGGAGGTGCTTATGATTCCAAAGCTATATGAGAAAGTAACTGCAACCAAAGTTGATTACATAGGCAATATTAATAAATGCACAAAATGTGAGGTTACAGAGGTTAGAAACGGTGCTTACACCCTGTCACTTGAAACCACAGTAAATGACGACTGTGCAAATATGCTTTTGTCACAGAGAATTATCGGAGCAAAAGCAAATCCCTTTGACGGTGTGCAGTATTTTGAAATCCAATCTACAGAACGAGGAACAACAGGCATAATCAAGGTTGAGGCAAAGCACATAAAAAACTACTGCTTTCAGTATTGCTCTGAGGGCGACTTAGGCTTTGACGGGCAAACTGCAACCATAAACGGAACACCCTCACAAATATGGAACAGTTTGAATAGTGAATATATCACAACGGAAATCCCTTTTAGCTTTTACTCCGATATTACAGAGAAGCTTGATTTCTCCTTAGGCTTAAGCACACCGGAAACTTTAGGCAATATCCTTGGCGGAAAGGAAGGCAGTTTTTTAGACCTATGGGGTGGTGAGTATCATTGGAACAACTTCAACATTCAACTACTTTCAGAAAGAGGAAAAAGAAAAGATTTCCAAATACGATACGGAAGTAATATATCCGACTACACGCAGAGTGAAAGCTGTGACGGAACATATTCCCATGTGTTGCCCTATGGCAAGGTATCCCTTGGTAACCGCAAGATAAACTTTTTCGCTCCTGTATTTGAAATTTCAGGACATAAGTGCAGTACAACAAAGGTGTTTATGCTGGACTGCACAGGTTTTCTTGATAACTACTCTGTGGGTGAACAGGGTGCAAGGTACGATACTGTAAGAAGTGCAATGACAAAGTACGCAAAAGCATATGCAAAGAACAATAGATTAGGAGAATTACAGGTAACCATTGATGTTACCTTGAGAGCCGAGCTTGACGAGATGTCACAGATAGGTCTATGCGACACAGTAAAGGTTATACTTGATGATTTAGGAACAACAGCAACAGCAAAGATTACCGAAGTCACCTACAACACCTTAACGGAGCGTTGGGAAAAGCTTGTTGTGGGTGATTCAATGGTGACGGTAGCCGATATGATTTTAAATAAAGGGAGGTACATAAAATGATTATAGACAAAAGCATTACACTTGACCTAAACCGCGTACAGCCACTAAAGGTAATCAGAATACATCAGGGTGATGTAAACAGCGTAAATATTGTTATTAATGTGACCAACGAAAATAAAAGTGTTGACCTGACAGGAAAAGCCGTAATGTATGATGCCACAATATCAAATATTCTTGCAGAGCAGGATGCAACAGGTTCAATCAGTGGCTCGAAAATCACTATTCCCATTACAAAAAATATGACAGCACAAAGTGGTCTATTAAAGGTTGATATAAAGATAATCGAGGGAATAACAGACAAGTCTATCCTATACACCCAAACCATAACCCTTATAGTTGAACGGTCGGTAATCAATGGCGACACTATCATTGACGCATCAAAGACCACCATAGAACAGAAACTGAATAATTTTGAACTAAGGCTTGAGGGTTTAGTTTCAGACATTTACAGCAAGTCAGAGGTTGACGAAAAACTGGAATCATATTACACAAAGCCACAAACCGAAAGTCTTATTGCAAACAAGGTGAACCATGTGTTTGTAAATGACGCAACCGAAGAAAACTGCGATAGATTTACCGATTGGAATACTATGTATCATCTATACATTAACGGAGTATATCAACTTCTGTTAAATACCTCCTCCACCGGTTGTCAGTACCGTTTTACAAGAAGTGGAGATGTTTTTTACAGGTATTATAATCTTAACGAAAACACTTGGAACGAATGGAATCACTTAAGCAAGCGTATTCCCAGTAACACAATCACTAATGATATGATTATTGACGAAACAATCTCCTACGGAAAACTCACTGATGACTACATTAGGTATTTTGATAATTTCAATTTAGATAACCTTGATACCATTGGGGAATTGGGAATTTATTCCGGAAAAGTAAGTGCCTATTGGATTAACAATTATGAAGTTTACGGAAATTTCACCTTGCTCTTTACAAACTCACAGCTTTTATTCTTTACCGACTGTAATAGGATTTTCGTCAGACACCGTGCAAATTCAGGCTATTGGTTAAATTGGAATGATATTTCCCCAAGCAAAGGTAGTGGTTCAGGCAATGCCTTAACCCAAGAAACCGGCACAGTAGGTGAAAACCACGCTTGGTACACAGACCAAAGCCAAGGTTACTCGCTGACAGGCACATATCACCTTATTGGAGATATGTGCTTTCTTTGTGGCAAGACACCTTTAATTAGTGGTTGGGAAAAGGTATATTATTCTCTTCCGGTTGCCTGTGTTTCACCAAGCACCACATTAGCAACCTATGATTCAAACATTTTCACAATATCAACAGGAACAAAAAACAACATATCAGTCCTTGAACTTAAAAACATAAATTCTTCCCTGATGCCCTCTGGGGAGATTAGTTTCACACTGATTTACAAATACAAATAACGGAGGTAAAAATGGCGACGAAAATTACTAAGAAATATATACTTGAGCAACTCACATCCGACTCGGTAAATGTTGTAACGATATCCTATGCAAGGGTTAATTCAAAGCTCTGCGAGATTGGCAGAGAAAGAATGTCTTATCCTAATTCCACTATGGGCAGAGAGTTAATCAGCAAGGCACTACCTAAAGAATATCTATCAGCAGTGTTAGTAGTGTGGGGTGAAAATCCCACTATGGATAATCCAAAAAACAAGGAGGAATTTTAATGAAACAAATCTGGAACACAATACAAATTGCATTTTCAGCCTTAGGCGGTTTTCTGGGCTGGTTTTTAGGCGGAGCAGACGGTTTTCTGTATGCACTTATTGCATTTGTAGTCACCGACTACATAACAGGCATTATGTGCGCCTTTGCAGACAGAAACCTATCAAGTGAGATAGGCTTTAAAGGCATCTGCCGAAAGGTACTGATTTTCGCACTTGTGGGAATTGCAAATCTTGTTGATGTGTTTATTTTGCAAGAGGTCGGAGTTCTGCGAACGGCAGTAATCTTCTTCTATCTATCAAACGAGGGAGTTTCAATTCTTGAAAACTCGTCACACTTAGGACTGCCAATACCGGAGAAGCTAAAATCTGTACTTTCACAATTACACAACAGGGAGGAAAAGTAAATGAGCAATTCAAAACTTGTAAACTACAAAAAACTAAGTCCCAACCACTCAGGAAAAAGGACTCACAAGATAGACCGCATCACGCCCCACTGCGTAGTGGGACAATGCTCCGTAGAAACACTGGGAAGTATTTTTATGGACAGAAACAGAGAGTCAAGCTGTAACTATGGAATCGGCACAGACGGCAGAGTTCTCCTTTGCGTTGAGGAGAAAAACAGAAGTTGGTGTTCGTCCAGTAATGAAAACGACCAAAGGGCAATCACCATAGAATGTGCCAGTGATACATACCCACCATATGCAATGAACAGCAAGGTATATAACAAGTTGATTAAGCTGTGTATCGACATATGCAAGAGAAACAAGAAGAAAAAGCTACTGTGGTTCAAGGACAAAA